>DATISQ010000243.1:0-10654 GCA_035581905.1 Cryobacterium sp. | reverse complement strand
GGTGACCGAGGAAGACATCCGCCCGGCCATCGACGCCGTCTTCCGCACCGCGCCGCGCCGCATCATCGTCTCCAGCTTCGCCAGCCACGTGCACCGCATTCAGCAGGTCATCGACGCTGCCGCCCGCCACAACCGCAAGGTGGCCTTCGTCGGCCGCTCGATGGTGCGCAACATGGCCATCGCCGAGAAGCTGGGCTTCCTCCAGGTGCCCAAGGGGCTTCTGGTCGACGTCAAGGCCTTCGACCGGATGAAGGACGACAAGGTCGTGCTGATCTGCACCGGTTCGCAGGGTGAGCCCATGGCGGCACTGGCCCGGATGGCCAACCGCGAGCACACCATCAAGATCGGCGAGGGCGACACCGTGTTGCTGGCCAGCTCGCTGATCCCCGGCAACGAGAACTCGATCTACCGGGTCATCAACGGCCTCACCCGCTGGGGTGCCAACGTCGTGCACAAGGGCAACGCCAAGGTGCACGTCTCCGGCCACGCCTCGGCCGGCGAGCTCGTCTACGTCTACAACATCGTCAAGCCCAAGAACGTCATCCCGTACCACGGCGAATGGCGCCACCTCAAGGCCAACGCCGATCTCGCGATCCGCACGGGCGTCCCCGAGGACCAGGTCCTCGTCGTCGAAGACGGCGTCGTCGTCGACCTCGTCGACGGCGTTGCGAAGGTCACCGGCCGCGTGGCCGCCGAGCTCGTCTTCGTGCACGGCATGACCGTCGGCGGCGGCGGTTCCGAGGAGGCGCTCGCCGACCGTGTGCAGCTCTCCAACGATGGCGCCGTCACGATCCTCGGCATCCTCGACACCCGCACCGGTCTCCTCACCGAGCCGGTCGAGTTCATCGCCCGCGGTTTCGTGCAGGACAACGAGTGGATCCAGGGCGCGACCAAGTCCATCGACGACGCGCTGCGCGCCGCGAACAAGGTCAAGATCGTCAACGGCGCAGAGCTCGAGGACATCTTCACCCAGAGCCTGACCCGCTGGATGCAGCGCAAGTACCGTCGCATCCCGGTAATCACCTCGGTCGTCGTCGACGCCTGATAAAGTCGCCGGGTCGCCGGGCCGTTCGGCCCGGCGATCCTCCCGCTTCCTTCGCAACCAGAAACGACTCGGCGCGACCATGACCACTGAATTCTCCGGTAGAAAGTCCGCTCGCCGCTCCCGGCGGCGGTCGCGGGTGCTGATCGCGCTCGGTGTCGTCGTGGCCCTGTTGGCGACGACGGTGATCGTCGTCGTCGTCAATCTGCCCGACGATCTGTCGATCGGCCGGTTGTCACAGAAGAGCAACATCTACGCCACCGCGAGTGACGGCTCACTCGTCGTGCTTGCCTCCTTCTACGACCAGAACCGGGTCGAAGTGAGGTCGGATGCGATCAGTCAGTACGTGAAGGATGCGGCGACCTCCGGGGAGGATCCCGGCTTCTACCAGCACGGCGGCGTGAACATCTGGGGCAGCATCACCGGCGCGGCCACGACCCTGTTCACCGGGGACGTCCGCGGCGGATCCTCGATCACCCAGCAGTACGTCAAGAACGTCTTCGTGCAGCAGTGCGAGGCACTCTCCGACGCCGACGAGCGCACGACCTGTTACGACGCGGCCACCGAGACCAGCCCGTGGCGCAAGCTCAAGGAGATGAGCCTCGCCGTGGGGCTGGAGAAGAAGTCCTCGAAGGACGACATCCTGCGCCAGTACCTGAACATCACCGGATTCGGCGGATCCGTCTACGGCATCGAGGCGGCCGCCAACTACTACTACAACAGCACCGCTGCGGCCCTCACTCTGCCTCAGGCCGCGAGTCTCGTCGCGATCGTGAACAACCCGGTCAAGTTCCAGCTCGACGACCCTGAGAGCACGACCAACGGGGCCGCCAACGGCTACGCGGCCAACAAGGAACGCCGCGACTACATCCTCGACGAGATGCTCGAGAACGAGAAGATCAGCGCGGCCGAGCGAGACGCCGCGATCAGTGCTCCGATCGAACCGACGATCACCGAACCGAGCACGGGGTGCCGCACCGCGGGCGGCAGCGCCTATTTCTGCGATCTGGTGCTCCAGACCCTCCGCGACGACCCAGCCTTCGGTGCGGATGCCGATACCCGCCTGGCCAACTTCCGCCTCGGCGGCTACAACGTGTACACGACGCTCGACCTGGACCTGCAGCAGGCGGCCGAGGGCAGCATGGCCGAGCACGTCCCGAAGACCTTCGAGGACTGGGATGTCGGCGGCGTCATCTCGAGCGTGGGCGTCGGCACGGGCCGGGTGCTGGCCATGACCCAGAACAAGGACTACAGCCAGGACCCGGCCGACACCGGCGCCAACTTCGAGGCCGTCAACTACAACACCGACATGGCCCAGGGTGGTTCCAACGGATTCCAGACCGGGTCGACCTACAAGGTCTTCACCCTGGCCGAATGGCTCTCTCGGGGCAACTCGCTCGCTGATTCGGTCAACTCCCGGGAACGCGACGACTGGGGAACCTTCGAGGACAGCTGCAACGGGCCCCAGGACTACGGCGAAGCCTTCGCGCCCGGCAACGACTCCTCGTCGGACAACGATTCCTACTACTCGGCGCTGGAATCGACCATCGACTCGATCAACACCGGCTTCATCGGGATGGCCAAGGAACTCGACCTCTGCGGCATCCGGAAGACGGCCGAAGCCTTCGGCGTGCACCGCGCCGACGGTGGCGCGCTGGAACAGGGCGCGTCCTCGGTGCTGGGCACCAACGAGATCGCGCCGCTGACGATGGCGGCCGCCTATGCGGGGATCGCCAACAACGGCGTCACCTGCACGCCGATCGTGATCGACCGGATCACCGGGCCCGACGGAGCCGAGCTTCCTGCCCCGCAGTCGAACTGCACGCAGTCCGTCACCCCCGAGGTCGCCGCGGGCATGGCATACGCGATGGAACGGGTGATGACCCGGGGCTCGGGCACCCCGTCGTACTACGAGACCGACCCGGAGGTGCCGATGATCGGCAAGACCGGCACCACCGACGAGAACAGGGACACCTGGATGGCCGGTGCGAGCACGAAGGTCGCCACCGTCGTCGGCGTCGTGAACGTGTCCGGGGTCGGTGAAGACCAGCGGGAGACCTGGTTCGAGAGCGGGCAGGCGGCCAGGGCGCGGCACAAGATGTGGCCCGAGGTGATGAGCGTCGCCAACGAGAAGTACGGCGGGGACAAGTTCACGGAGCCGCCGCGCAGCCTGACCCGCTGACCCTCCCGGTCGACCGGCGAATGTCGCCGAACCGGACAAGTGCTGCCGCCACGCCGGCGACACTTGTCCGGAGGGGCAACACTCACCACGCCCCGGGTGCTAGTACGCGGCGGGAACCTCGTTGCTGCCCGTGGCGAGGTCTTCCAACATCAGCTCGGGGTGGTCTCGCACGGTGTTGCGCAGCCGCCACGGGGTGCTGAACAGGGCGAGCAGCGTGCCGTCGGAGCGCATCAGCACCTCGACCTGACGATCGTGGCCGAGGATCTCGGCGCTCGCCCGGTCGGTGCGCCGGGCCAGCTGGTACGGCAGGGCCTCGGTACGGATGGCCGCGCCGAAGTCGTGCGTCATCCGTTCCTCCACAACCTCGAACTGCATCGGGCCGACCGCGCCGAGCACCGGGGCCTGGTCGCCGCGCAACTCCGACCGCAGCACCTGGATGACGCCCTCGTGGTCGAGCTGGTCGATGCCGCGACGGAACTGCTTGTGCTTGCTGGAGTCCGCGGACCGCACCACCCGGAAGTGCTCCGGCGCGAACATCGGCAGCGGAGGGTACTCAACCGGTTCGAGCTCGAAGATCGAGTCGCCCACCCGCAGCGCGGACGCGTTGACCAGCCCGACGATGTCGCCCGGCCACGCCTCGTCGGCCACCTCGCGTTCGCGCCCGAACAGGTGCTGCGCATACTTGGTCGCGAACGGTCGCCCGCTGGCCGCGTGGGTCACGATCATCCCGCGCCGGAACTGGCCCGAGCAGACCCGCACGAACGCGACGTGGTCGCGGTGCGAGGCGTTCATCCCGGACTGCACCTTGAACACGAAACCGGAGAAGGCGCTGTCCACGGGGCGATGGCCACCGGATGCGTCCTCCCGGGCTTCCGCGGCCGGCGCGAAGTCCACGAGGGTGTCCAGAATGTGCTGCACACCGAAGTTGAGCACGGCCGCGGCGAAAAGCACCGGGGTGGTCTCGTTGGCGAGGAAGCGGGCCTCGTCGTGGTCCTGGCTCTCCTCGGCGAGCAGCTCCGATTCCTCGGTGGCGGTGACCCAGGCGGCGCCCTCTTCGGCGGCCGCGACGGCCACGCTCAGGCGCTCGGGCTCCGCGGCCTTCGCCCCGCCGGCGGTGCGGTGGAAGCGGATGAATTCGTTCGAGGAGCGGTCGATCACGCCGCGGAAGTCCCCGGCGACCCCGACCGGCCAGGTCAGGGGAGTGGGCAGGAGGCCGGTGCGTTCCCGGATCTCGTCCATCAGGTCCAGTGCCTCGGCGCCCGGACGGTCCCACTTGTTGATGACCGTGATCACCGGCAGGCCGCGCTGCTTGCACACCGCGAAGAGCTTCATGGTCTGCACCTCGAGACCCTTGCTGGCGTCCACGAGCATCACCGCGGCGTCGACGGCGGAGAGCACGCGGAACGTGTCCTCGGAGAAGTCGGCGTGCCCGGGGGTGTCCACCAGGTTGATCACCGCGTCGCGGTACTCGAACTGGATCGCCGCGCTGGTCACGGAGATCCCGCGGGCCTGCTCCATCGCCATCCAGTCGGAGACCGTGCCGCGCCGGCCGGCCTTGCCGTGCGTGGCGCCGGCCGTGGTGATGGCCCGCGCGTGCAGCAGCAGGGCCTCGGTGAGCGTCGACTTCCCCGCGTCGGGGTGCGAAATCACGGCGAAGGTGCGTCGCCTGCGCGCTTCGGTCAGTACCTCGGGCGTGGACACGCCGGCCAGCTGCGTCATGGATCCTTCGTTCGCGGATGATTCGGGCAGGCGGGGGACGTTGCCTGGGCGGCCGCTACTCAAGAATCGGTTCCCTCCAATTGTAACTTCACACTCTGGGAACTGGTTCTCGTCTTCCGGCGGCGGGGGTCGGAGCCCGGCCCGCACGGTTTGGTAACGGTCCGGGCGTGTCCTTTGCAACCGTCGGAGCCGGGGATACTCTCAAATCGACCGGAGGGAGATAACGGATGCCGCGTCCGACCGCGCAGGGTTCCCCACAGACGACTTCCTCCGCCCGGACCCCGCTCTCCCACCCCGTCGAAACGGTCGACCGGCCGACCGGACCGCTGGTTGATCTCCCGGCGGCTCTCCCGTCGTTGACGGCTCCGTCAGCGCGCCCGGTCCCGCCCGCAACCGGCGCCTCCCCCCTCGCGTTCCGCCGAACGATCGCCGACACCGACCTCACCGTGCACCCGCTGGCCCTCGGCACGAGTGTGTTCGGGTGGACGGCCGACGGCGCCACGAGCCACCGGATCCTCGACCGTCACCGCGACCTGGCCGGCAACTTCCTCGACACGGCCGACAGCTACACCTCCGGCCGCAGCGAGGTGATCATCGGGTCCTGGCTGCGCTCTCGCAGAACCCGCGACAGCACCGTCATCGCCACCAAAATCGGCAAGAACCTCGACAACCCGGGGCTCTCCTCCCGCAGCATCATCGGCGCCGTGCACGCCTCCCTCGACCGGCTGGGTACGGACCACATCGACCTGCTGCACTTCCATTTCGACGATCCGACCGTGCCGCTGGAGGAGAGCCTCGGCGCCGTCGACGTGCTGATGCGCCGAGGCCAGGTGCGCTACCTCGCCGCCTCCAACTTCTCCGCCGAACGCCTGATGGAGGCCCGGGTTCTCGCGGCGAACGGCCTGCCCCGCTTCGTGGCCCTGCAGACCCAGTACAGCCTCCTGCACCGCACGCCCTTCGAAAACTCCCTGGCTCTCGTCACCCGTGCCCAGGACATGGCGGTACTGCCCTATTTCGCGCTCGCCCACGGGTTCCTGGCCGGCCGGTACCGGTCGAAGGCCGACCTGGAGAAGACCACCCGCAGTTCCCGCGGAGCCCAATACCTCAACCGCAGCGGATTCCGGGTGCTCGCGGTGCTGGACCGCATCGCCGAGGAACACGCGACGGCGCCGGCGGCGATCGCGATCGCGTGGCTGCTCGCGCGGGGCCCGGTCGTGGCGCCGGTGGCCAGCGCCAGCCGACCCGAGCAGGTCGACGCCCTCGTGGCGGCGGCCGGCATCCGGCTGACCCGCAGCGACATGGTCGACCTCGACCGGATCTCGGCCTGACGCCCGCCCGCCGGCGGTCCGTGACCGGCCGCCCGGGCCGCCCGGGCCGCGTGACGTAAGGTGGAGGAGTCATGAACGGTGCTGTCGAATTTCCTCTGGACCTGCCCGAACTCTCTTTCCGCGCGGCAGGTGAGTCTCTGGTGCGCCGCAGCGTGCTGCCGAGCGGCGTGCGAATCGTGTCCGAGCATGTTCCCGGCAGCCGCAGCCTGACCATCGGCTACTGGGTCGCGGTCGGCTCCCGCGACGAGGAGCCCGGCCACTTCGGGTCCACGCACTTTCTGGAGCACCTGCTCTTCAAAGGCACCGCCAAGCGCACAGCCCTGGACATCGCGATCGCCTTCGACTCGGTCGGCGGCGAGCACAACGCGATGACCGCCAAGGAATACACCTGCTACTACGCCAAGGTGCAGGACCGCGACCTGCCGATGGCGGTCGAGGTGCTCACCGACATGATCACCTCGTCGCTGCTCGACCCGGCCGAGTTCGAGAACGAACGCGGCGTCATCCTCGAAGAGCTCGCCATGGCCGACGACGACCCGGCCGACGTCGCCAACGAGCGTTTCTTCGAGGCCGTCATGGGCGATCACGCACTGGGGCGTCCGATCGGCGGCAGCCCCGACACGATCCGCGCGGCCACCCACCCGGCCGTGCTGGAGCACTACCGGGCGAACTATCGCCCGCAAGACCTGGTCGTCACCGTGGCCGGCGCGGTCGACCACGACGTTCTGGTCGCCGCCGTCACCCGGTCGCTCGCCCTCGCCGGCTGGGACCTCAGCGTCTTCGCGCCGCCGGTCGGTCGCCGGTCCGGTGCCCCGGTCGCGCTCAACCAGGGGGCTCCGGTCACCATCGTGCGTCGCCCGCTCGAGCAGGCGAACATCCTGATGGGCTTCCCCGGCCTGCTGGCCACCGACGACCGGCGCGTCACGATGAGCGTGCTCACCTCGATCTTCGGCGGGGGCATGTCCTCGCGACTGTTCCAGGAGGTTCGCGAGAAGCGCGGCCTGGCCTACTCGGTCTACTCCTTCGCGCCCGGCTACTCCGATGCCGGCCTGTTCGGCATGTACGCGGGCTGCACGCCGGCCAAGGCCGGCCAGGTGGCCGAACTGATGCTGGGCGAGCTGCACCGGCTCGCCGAGCACGGCGTCACGGCCGACGAGATGAAGCGGGCCGCGGGCCAGCTGTCCGGCGCATCCGCGCTCGCCCTCGAAGACTCCGACACCCGGATGTCCCGGCTCGGTCGCTCCGAGGTCACCCTCGGCGAGTTCATCGACCTCGACGAGGCACTCCGCCGGCTCGCGCGCGTCACGGCCGACGACGTTCAGAACCTCGCCTCGGAACTGGCGGCCGGGCCGCTCTCCATCTCCGCGGTCGGCGCGCTCGACGACGACGTCTTCGCCGCGATCCTGCCGACGTCCGTTCGATCCTGACCAGAACCGTGTCAGACCTGAACCTTCACGACCAGACCTTCGAGCCCGGAACCACCGAGACCCAAGGCCGGAGCCACCCGCTGATGTGCGGCGCCGGACCGAGAGAGATCACATTGCACCATTACATTTACCTCGTTCGACACGGTGAGCAGCAGGATGCCGAGCACGGCATGCCCGACGGGCCCCTGTCGGCCCGCGGCACCCGGCAGGCTCAGCTGATCGCCGAGCGCCTCGGCGGCGTGCCGTTCACGGACGCCTGGCACTCCCCGCTGCAGCGCGCCGCCGAGACGGCGAAGATCATCGCCCAGCGACTCCCGGCCCTGACGTCGGTGCCGAGCCCGCTGCTCTTCGACTGCATCCCCTCCGGCAGGGCGCCGGAGACACCGTCGGCCTACGCCCCGTTCTTCGGCGGGGTCACCGAGGCCGACATCGAGGCCGGCAGCGCGCAGATGGGCGACGCCACGGCCGAGTTCCTCCAGCCGCGCCGCGGCGAACGCCACGACCTGCTGATCACCCACAACTTCGTCATCGCCTGGTTCGTGCGTGAGGTGCTCGGCGCCCCGGACTGGCGCTGGATCAGCATCAACCAGGCCAACTGCGGCCTCACCGTGCTGCACCAGAAGCCGAACCGCCCCTGGACCCTGCTGACCCACAACGACACCGGGCACCTGCCCGTGGAGCTGCGCACCGGTCTGCCGGACCCGCTCCTCTTCTAGGCGGTCTCGGCTCCGGCCACCGTGCGGCTGAGGCTCTTGCGGTACCAGTTCGTGGCGTTCGGGTTGTCGTTGTACGGCGCGCAGGACTCGTAGCCCGACCGCGCGTACAGCGCGCCCGCCGCGGTCAGGCTCGCGTTGGTGTCGAGCACGACCTCGTCCGCGCCGAACCCCGTGGCGCGCCGTTCGAGTTCGGAGAGCAACGCCTGGCCCCACCCGCGCCCGCGCACCTGCGGCTGGAGCCACAGGTGCTTGATCTCGAAGCGCACGTCACCGGCCGGGGAATCCTCGAGCCGACGGATGCCGCCGCACCCCACGAACGCACGTTCGGCCGGTCCCTTCTCCTCGCTCACCAGCAGGAACACCCCGGATGGCGGCAGGAACTGGGCCGGATCGGGGAACGTGGTGCGGTACCGGCCCTGCGCGGACGGGAAACTGGACTCCCGGTCGCTGAAGTACTGGGTGAGCAGCACGATGGAGCCGGCATCCGTCACCGACACTTCGCTGAAGGCAAGGGTGGGAGAGTCAGGCATGGCCCAAGGCTAACTCGATGCCCCACGATTGATAGATTGGAATCATGAAAACACGGGTGGCCATCGTCGGCGTTTCGGGAACGATGGGCCGCCTGGTCTCGGGCCTCGTGGAGCAGTCCGGGGAGTACGACCTCGTCGCCGGCCTGAACTCGAAGAGCGACCTGTCCGAGATGCTCGGCGCCGAGATCGTGATCGACCTGACCCTGCCCGGGGTCAGCCAGAGTGTGGTCGACTTCGCCGTCGACCACGGGCTCCGGGTGCTCGTGGGAACCTCCGGCTGGTCGCAGAACCGCATCGACGCCCTGGCCGCCCGCATCGCCGGGCAGGACGAGATCGGCGTCGTCATCATCCCCCACTTCTCGATGGGGTCGGTCATCGCGACCGGCCTCTCGGTGCTCGTGGCCCGCTTCTTCGATTCGATCGAGATCGTCGAGACCCACCAGACCGGCAAGGTCGACTCCCCGTCGGGAACGGCCGTGCGCACCGCCGAGCTGATCGGGCGGGCCCGGGCCGAGATCGGGCCGGTGTCGGCGCCGCACACCGACCAGCGCGCCCGCGGCCAGCAGGTGTCGAGCATCCCCGTGCACAGCCTGCGCCTCGAAGGGATGCTCGCCCGCCAGGACGTGTTCTTCGGCGGCGCGGGGGAGACCCTGACCATCAGCCACAACACCCTCTCGGCCGCGTCCTATGAGCGCGGTGTTCTGCTGGCGCTGGCCGCGACCCGCACGGCCGTCGGCGTCACCGTGGGACTCGACCAGATCATCGATCTCGGACTGGGCGCCGCCGATCAGCCGGGCGCGACCGCCGCGACCGACGAGGCGTCCGCATGAAGGGCCGCGTCGCCGCCGGTCTGATGGCCCTGCTGCTGGTGTTCTACCTGGTCCTCGTCGGCTGGCGGGCCGTGCTGTTCCTGCAGAGCGGCGAAATCGCCGGCATCCTGATCGGGGTGGCGTTGCTCGTGCTCCCGGTGATCGGAGTGTGGGCGCTGGTCGCCGAGCTCCGGTTCGGGCGCAATTCCGAGCGGCTCGTGCGTCGGCTCGAGGCCGAGGGCGGGCTCCCGGTCGAAGAACTGCCGATCCGGCCGAGCGGACGCCCCCTGCGGGGCGACGCCGACGCCGAATTCCCGATCTATCGGGCGGCCGTCGACGCCGACCCCGACGACTGGCGCGCCTGGTTCCGGCTCGGCCTGGCCTACAACTCCTCGGGGGACCGCCGTCGGGCCCGCGGTGCCATCCGCACCGCGATCGCCCTCGAACGCTCCTAAAGCCCAGCGAGCACCGAGCCCGCGGTCCTACGGGCGGCTGAGCATCCGGTCCACGGCTTCGACCGCGGTCTTCTGGGCGAAGACGAAACCGTCTTTCTGCAGTCGGTCGGGCACGATCTGCTGGTCGGCGAGCAGCAGCGCACGGGCGGCGTCCTGCAGGGCCAGTTTCAGCACGAATTCCGGCACCGGCACCAGGAAGGGGCGGTGCAGCCCCGCCGAGACCGCCCGGATGACGTCGTTCGCGGTGGCCGGCGTCGGGCCGACCAGGTTGACCGGGCCCGACAGCGTCGAGGTGAGCAGGTGCACGAAGGCAGCGGCCTCGTCGTGCAGGCCGATCCACGGCCAGTGCTGGGTGCCGCGGCCGAGCGGGCCGCCCAGGCCGAGTTTGACGATCGGCAGGAGCGGCTTCAGCGCGCCGCCCCGGGCGATGACCAGCCCGGTGCGGA
>DATISQ010000242.1:0-9178 GCA_035581905.1 Cryobacterium sp. | reverse complement strand
CCTCGCCATCGGCGTGGAGAAGCAGTACGCGAAGGACGACATCCTGCGCCAGTACCTGAACATCACCGGCTTCGGCGGCACGGTCTACGGCATCGAGTCGGCCGCGAACTATTACTACAACGTCAACGCCGCCAGCCTGACGCTGGCCCAGGCCGCGAGCCTGGTGGCGATCGTGAACAACCCGGTCAAGTTCCAGCTCGACAACCCGGAAAGCGAAACCAACGGCGTCGCCAACGGTTACGCCGCCAACAAGGAACGCCGCGACTACATCCTGGGCGAGATGCTCAAGTATCAGAAGATCACCCAGGAGGACTATGACGCCGCCATAGCCACCGTGATCACGCCGACCATCACGGAGCCGAGCACCGGCTGCCAGACGGCGGCCGGCAGCGCCTACTTCTGCGATCTGGTCGTCAACACCCTCCAGAACAACCCCACGTTCGGCGAAGACGAGGTCACCCGTCTGGCCAACTTCCGTCGCGGCGGCTACGAGATCTACACCACGCTCGACATCGACCTGCAGCGCGCCGCCGAGGAAACCATGCGCAAGCACGTGCCGAAACAGTACGGGGACTGGGACGTGGGCGGCGTGATCACCAGCGTCGAGGTGGGCACCGGCCGCGTGCTGGCCATGACCCAGAACAAGGATTACAGCCAGGACCCGGCCGTGACGGAGAACAACGCCGACTACACCGGCATCAACTACAACACCAATTACGACGAGGGCGGCTCGCTGGGCTTCCAGCCCGGCTCGACGTACAAGGTCTTCACCCTGGCCGAGTGGCTGGCCGAGGGGCACACGCTCAACGAGCGCGTCGATTCCCGCCGCAAGAGCGACTGGGGTGTCTTCAAGAACAGCTGTGAGGGCAACCAGAGCTTCAACTTCGACCCCAAGAACGACGCGAACGAGTCCGGCACCAACTACAGCGCCCTGCAGTCGACGATCGGCTCCATCAACACCGGCTTCATCGGCATGGCCAAGAAACTGGACCTCTGTGGCATCGCCACGATGGCCGAGTCCTTCGGAGTGGGCCGCGCCGACCTGAAGCCGCTCGAACAGGGACCGTCGGCCGTGCTCGGCACGAACGAGGTCGCACCGCTGAGCATGGCCATCGCCTTCGCCGGCATCGCCAACAACGGCCTCACCTGCAGCCCGATCGTGATCGACCGGATCGTCGGCGGCGACGGCACGGACATGACCCCGCCGGCGACCGAGTGCAACCAGACGGTCACCCCCGAGGTCGACTCCGGCCTGACCTACGCCATGCAGAAGGTCATGACCGAGGGAACGGCGCAGTCGTCGCATAACGCCACGTCCCCGAAGGTGCCGATGATCGGCAAGACCGGAACCACGGACGGCAACAAGGACACCTGGATGAGCGGCGCGAGCAGCAAGGTCGCCACCGTGGTCGGCGTGGTCAGCGTCACCGGCGACATCAACCAGCGCCTCGTGAAGGATTGGGAGGGCGGCACGGCCGCCACCGCCCGTCACCGCATGTGGCCGGAGGTGATGAGCGTCGCGAACGCGAAGTACGGTGGGGAGCCGTTCGCCGAGGCATCCGACAAGGTGCTGCAGGCCGTTCAGATTCCGGTCCCCGACCTGCGCGGCAAGTCGATGAGCCAGGCCACCTCCACCCTGACCGGGGCCGGCTTCGAGGTGGTCGACGGCGGCGTGACCGACTCCGAGATGCCCGCCGGCACCGTGGCCCGCACCGACCCGGCCGGCGGCTCCACCGCCAGCCGCGGGGCGACCGTCACCGTCTACTCCAGCAACGGCGCCCTCCAGCCCGTGCCCGACGTCGTGGGCCGGACCGAGGCCGACGCCCGCGCCACCCTGCAGGGCTACAGCGTCGACAAGAAGGAGCAGGATGTCACCGATCCGCGTCAGGTCGGCACGGTGCTCTCGATGACGCCGACCGCCGGCACCGGCGCCGCGGCGGGCAGCGTGGTCACGATCGTGGTCGCGAAGCTCGGCGCTGCCCCCGCCCCGCCTGCCGCACCCGCACCCGCCGTCCCGAACAATAACGGCAACGGCGGGGGCAACGGATGACCCGCTCCAGCGTCGCAGGCAACACCCTGGCCGTCGGCGCCGGGATGGTAGCCGCGGCCGGGGTCGCCGCGTTCGCCTGGGGCTCCGTCGTGGAGCGTCGCATGTTCACGCTCCGTGAGGTTTCCGTTCCGGTGCTCGCGCCGGGAGCCGCCCCGATCAAGGTGCTGCACCTCTCCGACCTGCACATGGCGCCGTGGCAGCGCGACAAGCAGGAGTGGGTGCGCGGCCTGGCCGACCTCGAGCCGGACCTGGTCGTGAACACCGGCGACAACCTCGGCCACGAGGACGGGATCTCCGGGATCGAGTACGCCCTGGAACCGTTCCGCGGCATCCCGGGCCTCTTCGTCAACGGGTCCAATGACTACTACGGTCCGCAGCTGAAGAATCCGCTGCGGTACTTCCGGGCCCCGTCGTCGCTCCGCACGGTGCTGCACCAGAAGCTCGACATCGACCACCTGCACCGCGTGTTCGCCGACCTCGGCTGGCTCGACCTGGACAATGCGGCGGCCGCGCTCGACATCAACGGCACCCACCTGGAGCTGTTCGGGGTGGACGACCCGCACATCGGGCTCGACCGTCTCGACCTGATCACCCGGGCCATCGACGACCTGCGCGCCAGCGACCCGTTGTCGGAGGAGTCCTGGCCCGACCCCGAGGAGGCGTCCCCGCCGCGGTCGACGCTCACGGTGGGCGTCGCCCACGCGCCCTACCAGCGGGTGCTGAACTCGTTCGTCAACCACGGCGCCCAGCTGATCCTGGCCGGGCACACGCACGGCGGGCAGGTGTGCGTGCCGAGGTACGGCGCCCTCGTCACCAACTGCGACATCCCGCGCACGCAGGTCAAGGGGCTCAGCCTCTGGGACTCCGGTCTGCACACGTCGTACCTGAACGTGTCCGCGGGCCTCGGCACGTCGATCTACGCGCCGGTGCGGTTCTCCTGCCCGCCGGAGGCGACCCTGCTGACGCTGACCGCGGCGTAGCCGGGGTCCCGGGTCTCGACCACCGACCGGTTCGCCCAGCGGATGGTCGTGGTCGGGCATCCGGGGGGTTATACTTGACAAGGCTTACGGGCCATCGGGGTATGGCGCAGCTTGGTAGCGCGCGTCGTTCGGGACGACGAGGTCGCAGGTTCAAATCCTGTTACCCCGACAGATATACAAAACCCCCACTCTACGGAGTGGGGGTTTTGTGTTGGGTGCGGCCGAGCCTGACGCGGCCGCAAAGCGCGAGAGGATCATGTCATGACGGATTCCAGCCCGGAGCACCGGCCCGCACCCGTCGTCGTCTCGCGGCACGCGTGGCGGGCCCTGATCGTGCTGCTGGCCGGCATGTTCATGGCGCTGCTGGACACCACGATCGTGAATGTGGCGCTTCCGACCATCCGTACCAGCCTGGACGCCTCGGAAGCCACCCTCTCCTGGATCATCTCCGGCTACGCGCTCGCCTTCGGGATCGCGCTGATCCCGGCCGGGCGGCTCGGCGACCGGATCGGCCACAAGTGGGTCTTTTTCACCGGCCTGCTGCTGTTCACCCTGGCCAGTCTGGCTTGCGGGCTCGCCCAGAACGACCTGCAGCTGATCATCGCCCGGGTCGCGCAGGGGCTCGCCGGCGGCATGTTCGTGCCGGCCGTGACCGCCGTCATCCAGCTGCTGTTCCCGCCACTGGCCCGCGGCAAGGCGTTCGCGATCATGGGCTCGGTGATCGGCGTGTCCACGGCGCTCGGCCCGATCATCGGCGGCCTGATCATCGAGGCCTTCGGCGACGAGAACGGATGGCGCCTGGTCTTCTGGGTCAACCTGCCGATCGGCGTCGTCGCCCTCGTCGCGGCGGCGATCCTGCTGCCGGCCGGCTCCGAACGTGCCCCGGGCACCCCGAGCGGCGGCATCGACTGGGTGGGCCTGCTGCTGATCTCCAGCGGACTCGTGGCGCTGCTCGTCCCGCTGATCGAGGGCGAGGACCAGGGCTGGCCGCTCTGGACCTACCTGACCCTCGCCGCGGGCGCGCTGCTGATCGTGGCGTTCGGCTTCTGGGAGGTCGCGTACACCCGGTGGGGCAAGAGCCCGCTGGTCCCGCCGAAGCTGTTCCGGCATCCGGCGTTCACCGGCGGCATCGTGCTCGCCCTGGTCTATTTCGCGGCGTTCACCAGCATCTTCTTCACCATTTCGATTCTTTGGCAGGCCGGGCTCGGGCACACCGCGCTCGAGTCGGGGCTGGTGTCGATCCCGTTCGCGATCGGAACCATCATCGGCGCCTCGCAAAGCAACCGGTTGGCGCAGCGGCTCGGCCGCACCGTGCTGGTGATCGGGGTGTCGCTGGTTGCCGTGGGTCTGGTCTGGATCTGGCTCGCCCTGCTCCTGATCGGACCGGAGATCACCAACTGGGATCTGCTGCCGCCGCTGCTGCTCGCGGGCCTCGGCAGCGGATTCTTCATCGCGCCGAACGCCCAGTTCATCGTGGCGACCGTGGACCGGTCCGAGGCGGGCGCGGCCAGCGGCGTGGTCGGCGTGATGCAGCGGGTCGGCAGCGCCGTGGGCATCGCCGTGATCGGCAGCGTGTTCTTCGGCACCCTGGTCGTGGCCGGGCCCGGTGCGGAGGCCGTCGCCGCCGGCTTCACCGACAGCGCCACCGCGGCCATGGGCGTGAGCGCCGCGTTCAGTGTGCTCGCGCTGCTGCTCGTGTTCGTGCTGCCGAAGCGGGTGTCGGCCGGGCGGTAGGGCAGGGCTTCGGGTGCGTGCCGGGTCAGCCGACGCGGGTCAGCACCGTGAACGACATGGTCGCGTCCGACCCGTTGATGCAGGTCTGGAAGAGCAGGTCGTACCCTCGGGGGATGTCGCCCCGGCCATCGGTGGCGGCGTTGAGCACCGCGGCGACGTGGCCGACCAGGTATGTTCCGGACCGGGTTCCCGACAGTGTGATGGTCGTGCCGGCGCCCGGGAACCGGGACCCCCCGCAGGCCCAGTGCTCGCCGATAACGTCCACGCCGTAGCTGCCGGTGAGGTCCACCGCACCCTTACAGGCGTCAAGCTCGGCCTGGAAGCCCGAGGTCCAGACGTACTTGTTGAACAGTGAGGTGCGGGCGGCCGGGCTCGGGGCAGCCGTGCTCGGCGCTCCGGGGGTTGCCCGACTCTCGGACTCGACCCGGGGTGCCACCGCCTCCGCCGCGCGGGCCGCTTCTGCCGCAGCCGCCGCTGCGCGGGCCGCTTCCGCCTCCGCCGCCGCGCGCGCCGCTGCCTCGGCCGCCAGCCTGGCCTGCTCCGCTTCCCAGAGGGCGGTCGCGTCCCGGACGCCCTGCACCGGGTCGGCGAGCTGCTCCCGCACGGAGGCCAGCGTCTCAGGGGCGGGCACGTCCGCGGCTCGAAGGTCTCTTTCCGCCTGCCCGAAGTTCGGGCCCAGGAAGGTGTCGGGGCCGGTCGAGGTGCTGGACGAACGGTCGAGGTCCCGGCGGGCGTCGTCGATGCGGGTCTGCTCCCGGAGGATGCTCGCGGCCAGCACGGCGCGCGCGCTCTCGTCCAGCACCCGCAGGGCGCTGCCGTCCAGGACGAGCTGGGCCGAGGCGACGACCGAGTCGGCCACGGCGATCGCACCGGTCAGGCGCAGCCGCTTCTCCCGGAATTCGTCGACCGCGTCGAGGTACCTGACTTCGGGCAGGCTCGTCATCGAGGTCGCCGGCGATACCGTTCGCGCGGTTGTGGTGTCGCTCGCGATCGCGACCGCGGACACCGTCACGCGTGCGACCGGGGTCGTGGGCTGGGCCTCGGTCGGCACGGAAGCGCCGAACAGACTGCCGATCAGGGACGCGGCGACTGCCGCCGCCGTGAGGCCGACCATGTTGATGATCCGACGCCGCGGCGGACGGTGGTGCGGGGCAGGACTGTGGTGGGCCGAACGGTGCGGGGCCGGACGGTGGTGTGTCGATCGCATGACAGCCCCCCTGACCGCCCCGATTCGGGTTGAGGCGAACGACGTCAGTAAACTCCCGCTTGGCCAATCTGACTATCCCTCAACTTCATCGTGCGCCCGTTCCGGTCGAGAGTGCCCGTTGCGCCGGTCACTCTCGACCGGAATGGGAACAAGCGGCGATGGGCATCCGTCGACTCGCCTGCATGCGCGGACGCGTCTAGTCTGGTGAGATCGACAGTGATGAGGTCTGGTCCGGCGCCGTCGGTTCGCTGACCGTGAGGTGCCCGGGAGGCGAGACGTGACCGACGCGACTCGCACTCCCCCGTCGATGCCGCCATGCACGCCCCCGCCGCGCGGCTCCGAGCGTGGCCGGCTGCGCCGCTGGGCGCCCTGGCTCATGCTGGTTTATCTGGTCGCGCTGGCCTTCATCGCGTTCTGGCCCGGTCCGGTCGACCGGGGCGCGTACGCCGCACTGCTGGCCGTCATCGACTGGCTGCAGGTGCACGGGGCGCCGGGCTGGCTGCGCTACAGCCTGGTCGAGTTCGGCGCCAACATCGTGCTGTTCGTGCCGGTCGGCCTGTTCGTCATGATCATGGCCGGCCGGCGCGGGTGGTGGCTGGCCGTGCTGGCGGGTTTCGCGGCGAGCTGCACGATCGAGCTGGGGCAGCTGATCTTCCTGCCCGACCGGTTCGCCACGCTGTCCGACGTGCTCGCGAACACGGTCGGGGCTGCGGTCGGTGCCGTGCTCGGGCTGGCCCTGCTGCGCGGCCGCCGCGCGCGCTTCTCCGTGGCTAATTCAGGAGATCCGGCCGAGCCCGGGACATCCGTCGCCTGATTCGGGCGCTCCAATCCGCACCCGGCCACGGGTCTCCTGAGTTAGCCCCACCCCCCCCCCCGACTGACGTGCATAACTCCTGCAAATTCAGACGGATGTGCACGATTCGGCCCCGAAAACCGCCTCCGGGCCCAAATTGCAGGAGTTATGCCCGCTGCGGCACCGGACACCGGTCACCGGTCACCGGTCACCAACTGCGGCGCTATGCGCCGGCGACACATCGTCCTAGTCTGTGGCCCATGAGCGCAGCCATCACGAAAGTCGTCATCCCCGCGGCCGGCCTGGGCACCCGTTTCCTTCCTGCGACGAAGGCCATGCCGAAGGAGATGCTGCCCGTCGTCGACAAGCCGGCCATCCAGTACGTGGTGGAGGAGGCCGTGTTGGCGGGCCTGACCGACGTGCTCATGGTCACCGGGCGCAACAAGAACACTCTGCAGAACCACTTCGATCGGATGACCGAGCTCGAGGCTCTGCTCGAGTTCAGGGGCGACTATGACCGGCTGGCGAAGGTGCGGCACGCCAACCGGCTGGCAGACATCCACTACGTGCGCCAGGGAGATCCGCTGGGCCTCGGCCACGCCGTGCTGCGGGCCAGGATGCACGTGGGCGACGAGCCCTTTGCGGTGCTGCTCGGCGACGATCTCATCGATGTGCGCGACCCGTTGCTCGCGCAGATGCTCCTGGAGCAGGGCAAACGCAACGCGAGCATCATCGCGCTGATGGAGGTGGACCCGTCGCAGATCCACCTCTACGGCGCCGCCGCGGTCGAAGCCACCGACGACCCCGATGTGGTGCGGGTCACCGGGCTGGTCGAGAAGCCGAGCCTCGCGGATGCCCCGTCGAACCTGGCCATCATCGGTCGCTACGTGCTGCGCCCGGAGGTCTTCGAGGTGCTCGAGCACACCCTGCCGGGCAAGGGCAACGAGATCCAGCTCACCGACGCCCTGCAGGAGATGGCGCTGAATCCGGAGACCACCGGCGGCGTCTACGGGGTCATCTTCCGCGGCCGCCGTTACGACACCGGCGACCGCCTCGACTACATCAAGGCCGTCGTGCAGCTCGCCGTCGACCGTGACGATCTCGGACCGGAGCTGCGGCCCTGGCTGCACGCGTTCGTGGCACAGCTCGTTGAGCCGGTTGGGGCGCGCAGCTTGGCGGCGAGTTAGCTCGCGTCCGCCGACACGGCCTCCAGCTGCGGAATCAGCGTCTCGAGGAACGCGGCGGTGTCTTCCCAGCCCTCCACGGCGACGCACTCGACGCCGAGAACCTTGACCGGGTAGTCGTTGCCGTTCTCGTCGAGGCGATCGCCGACGAACAGCATGTCGTCGAGGGGCACGCCGGTGAGGCCGGCGAGCTTCTTCATACCGTAGGCCTTGTCAATGCCGCGCCGGGTGATGTCCACCGATGTGGACCCGCCGGACCGCACCTCAAGTTCGGGAAGCAGCACCTGCACGGCTTCGCGCAGAGCGTTCTTCTTCTCGCCAGTGGGATCCCACTTGGATTTGACGGCAACCGGAGCCGCCTGGCCGAGGGCGGAGAAGGTGATCTGCGAGCCGCGGTCCTCGAGGATCGGGCCCCAGGTCTCGGACTCCCAGTACCCCAGGGAACGCGCGGAGATCTCGACGGCGGCGAGAGCATCCGTCTTCTCGGCGTCGGTCAGGTACTCGGCGTAGATCTGGGTCCAGGCGCCGTCGACGTGGCGGAAGTACTGGGTGCCGCAGGTGGGCATCAGGTGCAGCCGGGCGAGGGCGTCGTCGCTGACGTTTTCGAGGTTGTCGATCAGCTGCATGTGGAACTGCGCGATCTGGCCGCCGGAGATGACGCAGACCTCGACGGCGCCGAGCAGGCGAACCAGGAGGGCGGCCATGCGCGGGTCGAGCGGAGACTTGGAGGCAGCGAGCGTGTCATCGAGGTCGAAGGCCACCAGGCGGGGAAGTGTCGTCATTTGAATCGTGGTTCCTTTATGAGGACTCGGGGCCGTAGTCACGACCCGAAGCTTGACGTCACCCATGCGCGACGCCCTCAAAAAAGTGTACAGCGGGGGTGACGAATGCTCGTGGCCCACGGTTGCACCCCCGCCTTCAAGCCTGCCGAGCCCCCGGTGACCCGATCCCTGTAACTCACGCTGACGCCGGTCGAGCCTGTCGAGACCCCCGGTGACCCAGTCCCAGCAACTCACGCTGACGCTGGTCGAGCCTGTCGAGACCCGAGACGTGAGCCTGCCTGTCGAGGCCCGGCACGCGAACCTGCTTTCCGACCCCCTGCCCTGTGTCTTCCCGCGGCCCGCCAGGTTCTGGTCGGGTCATAGCAGAAGGGTGCCCTGACTTCGGGTTTGCCTCGGATCATGCGGATCTGCCAGCCGGAGGTGTCGATGCTGTGGTGGTGATACCAGC
>DATISQ010000241.1:0-3009 GCA_035581905.1 Cryobacterium sp. | reverse complement strand
CAACATGGGCTCGATCAAGAAGATGATGAGCATGCTCCCGGGCGCCGGCGCCATGAAGCAGCAGCTCGAGAACTTCGACGAGCGCGAGATCGTGCGCACCGAGGCCATCATCCAATCGATGACCAAGGCCGAGCGCACCACGCCGAAGCTGTTGAACGGATCGCGTCGGCTGCGCATCGCCCGCGGCGCCGGCTCGACCGTGTCCGAGGTGAACCAGCTCGTCTCGCGCTTCGAGCAGGCCGCCAAGATGATGAAGACGGTCGCCAAGGGCGGCATGCCCAACATCCCCGGCATGGGCCCGGTCCCCGGCATGGGCGGCGGCGGCGGCCGCGGCAAGCCGCAGCCCAAGAAGAAGGGGTCGAAGTCGGGCAACCCGGCCAAGCGCGCGGCGGAGAACCTGGCGCTCGCGTCCGGCGAGAAGCCGGCCGCGGTCCCCGGTGTCAGCGGCGGCACGGGCTTCGGTCTCGGCGGCTCCAAGAAGGCCGGCGGACCCACCGAAGACGAGATGGCAGCCCTGCAGAAGATGCTCGGCCGGTAACACGCCGCTATCACCACGGCGCGGCGGATGCCCCGGGCCGCCCGTTTAGGATGAGCGGATGAGTTCCTCCAGTCACCACTCGTCCACGGCCGGATCGGTGCGCATCGGTGCGCAAATCGCCCCCCAGCACGCCCAGTATCCGAAGATCCGGTCGACCCTGACCGAGGTCGAGGCCCTGGGCACCGATATCGCGTTCGATTGGGACCACTTCTTCCCGCTCTTCGGCGAGAAAGACGGCCTGCACTTCGAGTCCTGGACGCTCCTGGCGGCCTGGGCGGAGCAGACCTCGACCATCGAGCTGGGCGCCCTGGTCAACTGCAACAGCTACCGCAACGCGGACCTGCAGGCCGACATGGCGCGCACCATCGACCACATCAGCGGCGGCCGGTTCATCTTCGGCACCGGCTCCGGCTGGTTCGAGCGCGACTACGACGAGTACGGCTACGAGTTCGGCACCGCGGGCACCCGCCTGGATGCCCTCGAAGCCGACCTCCCGCGGATCGAGGCTCGCTGGGCGAAGCTGAACCCGCCGCCCCTGCGCGACATCCCGGTGCTGATCGGCGGCGGCGGCGAGAAGAAGACCCTCCGGATCGTGGCGAAGCACGCCGACATCTGGCACTCGTTCTCCACCCCCGCCGTGCTCGAGCACACACTCGGCGTGCTCGCCCGGTGGTGCGACACGGTGGGCCGGGACCTGGCCGAGATCGAGATCTCCACTGAGCTGCGGGCCCGCACCGTGGCCGAGGCCGATGAGCTCTACGACCTCGGCGCGCGCCTGTTCACCCTCGGCCTGTCCGGGCCGCACTACGACCTGGCCCCGCTCACCGACTGGCTCGCCTGGCGGGACAGCAAGAACGCGGCCGCGCCATCCGTCGAGCCGTGAGAAGCGCCCCTTGAAGTACGACGGAGAGGGGAGATTCTCACGGTCCGGCGGATGTTCCGGGATGCTCGGGAGGCAGGGAGATCAGGGGGTGGCGGGGAGGCCCGTGCGCAGTTCGCGGGACAGCGACTTCACGACGGACGGCAGACTGCCCCCGTTCGCCTCGGCCACGCGCAGCTGCCGCTGGTAGCTCGCGCCCCCGGAGATGATCTGGTTGAGGCTCGCCAGCTCGCCCGGACAGCCCAGCCGCTCGGCGACGGGGGAGAGGACGCCGATCAGCCGGCGCACATCGTCGGTCACCAGGCTTTCGGCACCCGCGGCATCCGTGATGATCGCGGCGTCCAGGCCATAGCGGGCCGCCCGCCATTTGTTCTCGCGAACGAACCACGGCTGCATCGTCTCCACCGGCTCCCCGGCGTCGAGGCGCTCGGACATCCAGTCGACCAGGCACTGGATGAACGCGGCGATGGCCCCGAGCTCCTCCGTCGTGGACACGCCGTCGCAGGCGCGCACCTCGATGGTTCCCCACCGCGGTGACGGTCGGATGTCCCAACGCACCTCGGTCACGTCCTCGATCACCCCGGTGGCCGCCATATCGGCCACGTAGCCCTCCCAGGCCTCCCAGTCCGCCAGGTTCCACGGCAGGCCCGCGGTCGGCAGCTGCTGGAACATGAGGGCCCGGTTGGAGGCGTAGCCCGTGTTCACGCCGGCCCAGAACGGGCTCGACGCCGACAGGGCCTGCAGGTGCGGCAGGTAGGCGAGCAGGCCGTTCAGAATGGGGATGACCTTGGCCTTATCCTCGATCCCCACGTGCACGTGGATGCCCCAGATCATCATGTTGCGGCCCCACCACTGGGTGCGGTCGATCAGGCGGTGGTAGCGGGCCTTGTCCGTGACCACCTGGTCGAACCACTGGCTGAACGGATGCGACCCGCTGCAGATGAGTTCGACGCCCCGCGGATCGGTGATGGCCCGCACCTCGTCAACCTGGGCGGCGACATCAGCGACGGCACCGGCGACGGTGTGATGCACCCCCGACACGAGTTCGACCGTGTTCAGGAGCAATTCCCCGGTGATGCGCGGATGCGGCGTGCCGTCGGGCGCGGCCAGGGCCGTCAGGACGTCTTCGGCCAGGCAGACCAGGTCGCCCGTGTCGCGGTCGACGAGGGCGAGTTCCCACTCGATGCCAATGGTTGACCGTTCTGACCGGGCAAATTCGATCCCCACGCGCGGTCCTCCCGATACTGGCGCACCCGTTCGGGTGTGGTTGTGTGACAATCCTGACACCGATTGACGCACCGGTGTCACAGCCCGCGCCCCAGACGGCCGGAGGGCAAGCGACGCCTGCCCCGCCGAGATTGCCGATTATCAGAAAGTCGTCGATGTCTGACAGAATGGTTAGTCGAGTTCTCCTGCGTCCGACCCTCTACTCAGACGCAGGAAAAAACCTTATTGAGCTTGTGCCGAGTGTGCCCCCACGCTCACGGCCCTCAGTTCGCCAAAAATCAAATACACAGGAGAATTGTGGCTGTCAAAATTCGTTTGAAGCGCATGGGCAAGATCCGTGCACCGTACTACCGCATCGTCGTTG
>DATISQ010000240.1:0-10092 GCA_035581905.1 Cryobacterium sp. | reverse complement strand
GCGCCGCGGCCACCGTCGACGAGGCGGAGCCGGAAGTGGCCGCCGGACCGCCCCAGCGCGGAGCATTCGGCCAGCGCGGCGACGCCGCGAAGCCTGCTCCGACCAACCGTTCCGAGCGACGCGCGCAGGGCAAGAAGTAAGGCCGGCCAGCCCCCGGTCGTTGAGCCCGGCAGGGCTCCGTGGCCGGCGTCGAACCGGTCCGACGGAGATTCTCGCCTGAAACGGCCATTTCGGCGCTTTCAGGGCCGTTCTCGGCCAGTGCGCGATCTGTCAGCGCCATCGGGGGTGCGGACTTGCTCCTCCAGCGGAGCTTCCGGTCACAGCACGTTGATGGCGCTCGCCCGCCAGCGCTGGTCCATACCTTCCAGGCGCAGGGCCACGGCGCGCACGCGCACCTTGCTGTGGACCATCACCACGGCCTCGATCACACCGTCTCGGGGCTCGGAGATCGTGACGCGGCCGATCGTGAAGGCCGGGCGTTGGGCCCGCTGACCCTTGACGGCGCGCGCCCGGGCCGAGAGCACGACGCGCTTGAGCAGATGCCGGTAGACGTCATCGCTGACCCACCGGGCGAGCTGGTCGAGCTCGCGGGCGCCGGCGAGGACCTCGATCACGCAGCGGGTGAGGTTGATCAGCAGCGGTTCCGGGTCGGGCAGCTGGGCCCTGGTGCTCGGCTGGTGGCCGAAGAAGTCGTCCTCGACGAACTTGTTGTCCCGTGAGCGGGGTTGGCGGGCCGGGGTGGCTGCTGGATCGCTCATGACTCCTCCGAGGTGCGTGAATCCGCTGTCAGCGGCATACCTGCCGTGGCGTTCGGTTGGTTCAAGGGTTCGGGTGGATCCGGCGTGCGGCGGAGCGGGTGATCGGTGAGCTCAGGCACCCCCCACACGGGGGTGCGGGCTGTGATCGACACTCAACCAGCCGGGATTGGCGGTGTCGAGTGCTTATAAGGCCTGTGGATAACCCGGGCAGGGTGTCGGGCGTGCGGGCTAGCTTCGGGATGTGCGCTGGGACAACCTGTTCGACGACCTCGAGGGGCAGCTCGAACACGAGCTGCACGCGGAGGAGATCGACCTGCGCGCCGAAGAGGAGCGCCTGCGGCTGGGCCGGTTGTCTCTGCGCAACCGGTTGACCAGCCTCGCCCGTGCCCCCGGGGTCGAAACGTCGCCCCGGAACGGATCAGGCCCCCGCGCCGGGTCGATCCCGGGCACGGGACTGCTGCGGCTCGTGCTCGCGATGGGGGAGACGATCACCGTGCGGCCGACCACCTTCGGGCGGGACTGGCTGGCGGGCGATCTGCTGGACTCCGCCTCGGCCGGCTCCCAGTGTGTTCTGCCGCTGGCCGCCGTGGCCGGGGTCGTCCTGCGCCGGGGGGAGATCCCCGGATCGCTGGGCACCGAGCCGGAATCCGCTGCCCGGGTCGTGGACCGCATCGGCCTGGCATTCGTGCTGCGGGACCTCTGCCGGCGGCGCTCAAACGTGGAGGTGCACACCCGCGCCGGTGTGCTCCCCGGCACCATCGACCGGGTAGGCCGGGACCACATCGACCTGGCCCTGCACGCGGCAGGCACCCTGCGCCGCGAAGTGGAGGTGCACCAGTACCGCATCGTGCCGGTGGCTGAGATCCAGCTCGTGCGGCTTCCCTGAGCCGCTGCCCGCTGCCCGCAGCCCGCAGCCCGCTGCCCGCTGCCCGCGACGGCCGAGGGCCGAGGGTGCTCTGGCTTTCCGGGAGCGACACAACCCAGCGGTCAGGGCTCAGTCATCTGTCCGGGCCGGTCGTCGGGACGGATGATCGTGCCGCCCGACAGTTCGGGGATGTTCCCGAAGTCGGACTGCTGCCACAGCGACATCCGTCGGGCTTCCTCGTACTTGGCCTCGATGAAGGACTCGAGCACGACGCGCTCGACCCGCCACCCGCCCGCGCCGCCGGCCCGGTTGCTCTGGGTGCCGAGCCGGATGGCCGGCAGCTCGCCGGTGCGCACCAGCTCCAGCACCTCGGCCGCCGTCAGCGACAGGATCTCCGCGGTGTCGGCGAGGGTGAGGAACCGGCCCACAGCGGGGGCAGCCTCGGAATCGTTCATGGATCGATTATCCGTCGGGTGGCGGCCCCGCATCAGGCTGGAGTGAGGCTGTGGATAACTTTCCCGCGGGGGAGCGGGGACGACCACGATGGAGTTCGACGGATACTCGAGTCCACCGGAATGTCGAGTCGGCACCATCGAGTCAGCGCTATCGAGTCAGCGCTATCGAGTCAGAACTGGGGAGGCAGGCGACCGTGAGCAAGCCGGCAAAGAACGCACGAAGCAGATTCTGGTTCGACCCGCGATTCGCGATCGGGCTGGCGCTGGTGGTGGGCGCCACCGGGGGCGTCTACCTGATCGTCTCCGCCAGCGACCAGACCACGGCGGTGTTCACCGCGCGTTCGGCGCTGGCCGTGGGGGACCGGGTGGAGGCGGCCGACCTGGTGGCCACGCAGGTGCGTCTCGGCGGAACGGGAGACCTGTACGTGACCCCGGACCGGCTGCCGGACGACGGGCTGGTCGTCACGCGCACCATCGCGGCGGGGGAACTCGTGCCGGCCTCCGCGGTCGGACGCACCACCGGCACCGCGGTCACGAGCGTCGTCGTAGAGCTGACCAGTGCCCTGGCCGCGAACATCGGCCCTGGCTCCGTGGTCGACGTCTGGTCCGCCCGCAAGACCGACCAGAACACGTTCGGGCCGCCGACGGTCCTCGTCGACCAGGCCGCGGTCGTGCGCCTGGTCGAGCCCAGCGGGCTGGTGGCGGGCGGCGGCATCCGAACACTTGAGATTCTGGTGCCGAAGGGCGCCGTCGCGGCGGTGTTGGAGTCCATCGCGAACCGCGATGCCATCGCGGTCGTGCCCGTCAACGAACCGCTCGGGGAGTAGTCGTGGCCACCCTCGCCCTGGCTCTCGACCGGAGCACGGAAGACCGTCTGCTGATCGACATCATCGAGCAGGGCCATGTGATCGTGGCCCGCTCGGCGACGGCGGGCGAGGTGATCCTCGCCCTGCGGCAGAGCGCACCGGAGGTGGTGATCGTCGGAGCCGGCCGCACCACGCTCACGGCCGAGCTGATCACCGCCTGCGACGCCCACGGCGCCCGGGTGATCGCGCTCGCCGCGGACGACCAGGACCGGCGGAATGCGGCCGGGCTCGGGCTCTTCGACGTGGTGGACGCCGCCGCAGACTGGGCCGAGACCGAGGCGCTGATCAGCGCCGGGGTGACCATTCCGCTGCGCGTCGGCGATCCGGCGGGCTCTCCCGGTGCGAAGCGGCAGGCCACGGTCATCGCCGTCTGGGGTCCCGCGGGCGCCCCGGGGCGCACCACCCTGGCGATCAACATCGCGGCGGAGATCGCCGCAGCCGGGCACACCGTCGCCCTGGCCGACATCGACACCTACAGCGGGTCGGTGGCGCCGAGCCTGGGGATGCTGGACGAGGCTCCGGGCTTCGCGGCCGCCTGCCGTCTGGCGGGCTCGGACAGCCTCACCCGGTCCGAGTTCGAGCGCATCGCGCAGCGCTACAACTCCCCGCAGGGAGCCTTCTGGGTGCTCACCGGCATCGGGCGGCCGTCCCGCTGGCCCGAGCTCTCCGCCGACAGGGTGACGCGCACCGTCGACGCGCTCCGCAACTGGGTCGACTACGTCGTGCTCGACACGGGTTTCAGCCTGGAGAGCGATGAGGAGATCTCCAGCGACCTGTTCGCCCCGCGCCGCAACGCTGCCACCCTCACCGGTCTCGGACTGGCCGACCACGTCGTGGCCTGCGGCCTCGCCGACCCGGTCGGGATGGCCCGGTTCCTGCGCGCCTGGGTGGACCTGGCTGACCTGGTCACGACCGACCGGGTCAGCGTCGTCATGAACCGGGTGCGCCGGGGCGCGGTCGGGCTTGACCCGCACGGGCAGGTCGTGTCGGCGTTGCGCCGGTTCGGCGGCATCGAGTCGCCGATCCTGGTTCCGCAGGACCAGCCGGCCACGGATGCGGCCATCGTCGCCGGGCGCACGCTGCGGGACGCCGCGCCGAAGTCCCCGGCGCGCACCAGCATCCGTCGCTTCGTGCTCACGGAACTGCTGCCGGTGCCCGCGCCCGCCACCGGGCGACGCCGCCGGGAATCGAGATGGCGCCGACCGGCCGTGGCCACCTGAGCGGGCCGGCGGCGACGCTAGTCCTGCAGCGGGATCACCTCGACCCGGTCGCCGGGGCCGGTCACGACGAGCACCCGTTTTCCGGTCACGCCGGTGAGGGCCAGGGCGAGCTGCTCCGGCGTTGTCGAGGAGCCGGCGCCGTCGGCGCGCTTCAGCACGGAGACGGCCGCGCCGCCGGTGGCCGCGGCGATCGCCGTGCTGAGTGGGTCCGGGTCGGCGTCCGTGACGAGGATCACGCGGCCGATCGTGCGCGCCGGCTGCGGGGCCGCCGCGATCGCCGAGCGGTCGCGTCGCCAGACGGCGAAGTGGTATCCGGCGGCGAGGCCCGTGGCCACCAGCAGCCCCAGCGGGGCCCGCACCCGGTCGACCAGGCTGTCCCCGGTGACGTCGCCGAGAGCGAACTCGAAGAGCCGGTAGCCGATCACCAGAAGCGTCACGATGGCGACGACCGCGCTCAGGCCGAACACCAGGATGAGGTAGACCCGCCGCCCCGTGGAGTGGACCTCCGCGGGTGCCAGCGGCTTCGTGGGCTGCCAGGCCGTCCACCAGACCGGGCCGCCGACCACGAGGGCGCTGATGCCGCCCAGCAGGAGGGTTCGGGTGTCCGAACCGGCGAGCGGGGTGGTGGTGGCGGCGAGGATCGCGTTCACGACCACGCCCAGCCCGGTGGCCGCGGCCACGAGACCCACGCCGGAGGTCACGAGCTTCGTCGCCAGCCTGGTCGTGTCCGACCGGGCCCGGGTCAGGCCCCGGTGGTAGCTCCAGACCAGTGCGCCGATGACAGCGGCGGAGATGCCGAAGCCGACGGGGCCGAGGATGTCGGTGATCGGGTCGGTGCGGTCGAAGGCCAGTCTGAGCAGTAGGAACAGCACGGTTCCGGCCCCGCTGAGCGTCAGGATGGCCGCCCCGGCCACGCCGACGGCCACGAGCGCCAGGTCGGCGAGGCCGTCGCGCAGGTCGCGGGCCCGACTGCGGATCCAGTGCCACCACCAGACGACCAGCCCGCCGGCGAACCAGAGCAGCGCCTGGAGGGTCAACTGCCACCAGGGTCCGCCCTGAGTGAGGGTCGGCGCGAAGGCGTCGACGGCGGCGTCAAGCAGGGAGCTGAGGGCCGTGACGGCCCCGCCCACCGCGATCACCAGGCCGAAGACGGAACCGAGGGTCGGGGCAACGGTGACGAGCCGGGTCGGTTTCTTCTCCCGGTGCCGGGACATCCACAGGTGCCAGGCCCACACCCCCGCCCAGACCACGCCGGTTGCGAAGAGACGGGGTTGCCAGTCCCCGCGGACGAGCACGGCCGCCGTGGTCAGCAGGGCGGTGCTGAACGTGATCAGGGAGACCGTGTACATGCCGGCCAGGTACAGGCCCCAGGCGACGGATGTCCGTTCCGCGCCGTCCATCCGGCGCCACAGAACCCACCAGAGCACGGCGGCGAACGGGCCGGCGATGAGGGTGAACGCGAGGGAGCGGGCGAGGCCGGTGACGTCGCTGGAGGCGAGCGCGTTGCCGGCGTCGAGAAGGCGCCCGAGCAGCCCGCTCAGCCCGATGGCGGCGATCACGACCAGGGCGAAGAGCAGGACGAACACGATCACCCGGCGCACGGTGGGCTGGGCCGTGCTCTCCCCGTGCGGCGACGACCTGCGCACCGCGATCACCGTGCCGGCGATGCCGGCGCCGATCACCAGGACGGCGACCAGCAGAACCACGCTGACCATCAGGAACCGGCCTTCGGGTTCGGACAGATGCTGAGTTCATAGGGGGCGTCATCGATCAGCCACGTGCCGTCAACGTCAACCAGGTCGAAGACGCCCCGGGTCTCATACTCGTCGGCTCCGAAGGGTCCGCTGCCGTAGGAGGTGACGATGGAGACCTTCACGTCGGCGGACTCGGCCCGCTCGGTGGTGGAGACGAGGGTGACCCGCAGATTGTCGGTGGGTCCCGGTTCGAAGCCCTTACAGTCCGGGAACGCGTCCTCGGTGAGGTACTCGGCCGCGGCCTGCTCGTCACCGTCGATGACAGCGGCAGTGTAGGCCTGGACGACGCCCTCCGGGGTGTCCGCGTCAAGCTGTTCGGGCTCGCCGCCGGTGAAGACGACGATGAGGGCGATGACGACCAGCGCCCCGATCACGGACAGGAGGGCAATCAGGGTCCGATCGGGTTTTCCGCTTGCTGTGCTCATCTCCTCAGCATGGCCCAATCCGCCAGGTGGCACCACGACGACGCCGGCACGTGTCCGCGTCGACTCAGTGCCGGGGGCCTAGGCTATTGCTGTGTCGACGCTCAGTAATCTCGTACTTGCCCAGGGCCGCAGCAGCGCGGAGGATGTGGACTGGCTCCACATGCTCGTCGCGGACGGCCAGCTCCTGGCCGACCTCGCCTTCGCCGACATCGTGGTCTGGGTGCCCAGCAGCACCGGGAGCTTCGTGGCCGTGGCCCACGCCAGGCCGTCGAGCGCCGCCACCCTGTTCTATCGGGATTTCGTGGGCCAGAGCATCAAGGTCGAGTGGCGCCAGCAGGTCACCGAGGCGTTCGAGACGGCGAAGATCGTCGATACGACTGCTCCCGACTGGTATGAGGAGACCCCCACCCGGGTACGCGCGATCCCGGTGCGGCGGCGGCTCAGCTCCACGGGCTCGCAGATCTCGGCCACGCCGGTTGCGGTGCTCACCCGTCACACCAACCTGAGCGAGGCGCGCACGCCGAGCCGGCAGGAACTGACCTTCAACGACTGTGCCAATGATCTCTTCGCCATGATCGCGTCCGGCGACTTCCCCGATCTGGGCGCGCCCACCGGCCCGAGGCGCGGCGCCCCGCGTGCCTCGGACGGGCTCATCCGTCTCGACGTCGACGGCGTGACCACCTTCGCCAGCCCGAACGCCCTCTCTGCGTTCAACCGGATGGGGTTCGCCGACGAGCTCGAGGGCGAATCGCTCGCCGAGGTGACCACCAGCCTGCTCACCGGAACGGCGGTCGTCGACGAGACCCTGCCGCTCGTGGTCACCGGCCGGGCGCCGTGGCGCACCGACGTGGAGGCCCGCGGAGTGACGGTCTCGCTGCGCGCCATCCCGATCCGCAACCGGGGCGAACGGATCGGGGCCATCGTGCTCTGCCGCGACGTCACCGAGCTGCGGCACCAGGAACGTGAACTGATCACGAAGGATGCCACCATCCGGGAGATCCACCACCGGGTCAAGAACAACCTGCAGACGGTGGCCTCGCTCCTGCGGATCCAGGCTCGCCGCACGCACTCCGACACGGCCCGGGAAGCGCTCAACCAGGCGATGCGCCGGGTGGCCGCCATCGCCGTCGTGCACGACACGCTGTCCGAGGGCCTCAGCCAGAAGGTCGACTTCGACGTGGTGTTCGACCGGGTGCTGCTGCTGATCATGGAGGTGGCCTCCGCGCACAACACGACGGCGCATCCTAAATCGTCCGGCAGTTTCGGCATCCTGCCCAGCGCCTACGCGACCCCGCTCGCCCTCGCTCTGACCGAGCTCGTGACGAACGCCGTCGAGCACGGGCTGGCCGGACGTGAGGGGGAAGTCTCGATCGAGGCCGAACGCAACGAGGAGACCCTCACCGTGCGGGTGCGCGACAACGGTACGGGCCTGCCGGAGGGCAAGGTCGGGTCAGGACTCGGCACCCAGATCGTGCGCACCCTGATCCAGGGCGAGCTCAGCGGCAGCATCGACTGGCACACCATGATGGGCAGCGGTACCGAGGTGACCATCGAGATCCCGCTGCGCTACATGCGCGAGGCGTAGCGCCGGACAGGTCCGGCCGTGGCGCGGCGTCCGGTAACACGAGGTAAGGCCCGGCTCTTCAGCCGGGCCTCACCTCGTGTTGCTGCGGTGCTGTGTTGCGGGGCGCTGCGCTAGGACGCGCGCCGAGCGCGGGCCGCGCGGCGTTTGAGCGCGCGACGCTCGTCTTCGCTGAGGCCACCCCAGACGCCGGAGTCCTGACCGGTTTCGAGGGCGTACTGCAGACACACCTCGGTGACGTTGCAGCGGGCGCAGACCGACTTCGCCTTCTCGATCTGGTCCACGGCGGGGCCAGTGTTACCGACGGGGAAGAAAAGTTCCGGGTCAGCGGTGAGGCAGGCAGCTTTGTCGCGCCAGTCCATAGGGGTGCTCCTTGATTGCGGGGATGCCTGGCCGATTGGCCGAAGATGAGAGGCTGCCGGTTGCAGGAAGGGTAATGGATCTACTCGTTCAGATCGACTCACGTCCCTGTGAGCGTCAACCGGGCCTCAAATATGGTCGCATAATGGTGGAGTCAAATCAATAGTCTTGAATGGGATATCTCTGTGAATGCACGGTCAGACCACAGCGGCGACGACGAGAACCAGGGTGGCACGGTGCATCGCCCGCGGGCTGTGGTGCTCCTGGCCGCGATTCTCTACGTGGAGGCCGGTCTCCTCTGGGCCGCGGTCGTCTGGCTCATCCTCGAGCTGCTGACCGCCACACCGACGTCCCTGGCCACGGCCCTCGCCGTCCTGGTGCTGGTGCTCATCGCCGCGGCCTGGGTGACCGCCATCGCGGTCAATTCCCTGCGGCGGCGGTCCTGGATCCGCGGCGCGGCCGTTACCTGGCAGCTGGTGCAGATCGCGGTCGCCGTCGGCTCCTTCCAGGGGCTCTACGCCCGGCCCGACCTCGGCTGGGCGCTTCTCCTGCCCTCGGTCGTGGTCCTCGCACTGCTGTTCCAGCCACGCGTGATCGCGGAGACGACGTCGGCCCGGTCAGAAGACGGCTCGCCGCTGTAGCGACGGCTCCGGCGGTGGTGGCCGCACGGTGGGGGAGAAGGCGGCCGGGCGCTCCGACGGTCGGTACGGGCGGCCTGAGGCCCGGGGGAGCCGCGTGGCGGCATCCGTTGCGGTCAGACCGGCAGGCCGAGCTTCTTGCGCAGGCTCGCGACATGGCCGGTGGCCTTCACGTTGTAGAGGGCCAGCTCGATGATGCCGGACTCGTCGATCACGAAGGTGGAACGCAGCACGCCCGTGACCGTCTTGCCGTAGAGGTTCTTCTCGCCCCAGGCGCCGTAGCTCCGGTGCACCGCGAGGTCGGTGTCGCTGAGGAGCGGGAAGGTGAGCTGTTCGGTCGCCTGGAATTTCTTCAGCGAGACCTGGGCATCCTTTGAAATGCCGAACACCTGGTAACCGGCCGAGGCCAGCGAGCCGAGGTTGTCGCGGAAGTCGCAGGCCTGCTTCGTGCAGCCGGGCGTCATCGCCGCCGGGTAGAAATACACGACGACCTTCGAGCCCGCGCAGGAGGAGAGCGAGACGGCGTTCCCGTCCTGGTCGGACAGGGTGAACTGGGGGGCCTGGTCGCCGGCTGCGAGCCGGGTGGAATCCGTCATGCCCCCACGCTATCGGCCCCGCCACTTGCCCGTCCGCCGCCCGTCCCCTCGGGGCGTGTGGGCGGCCGGGGGGCTAGTGGGTGGGGGCGGCGGCGAAGGTGGCGAGCAGGCGCTGCAGCGAGTCGAGGCGCACCTTGCCGGTCTCGCCGAGCGTGCCGGCGGCGACGGCTTCATTGATCGCGCAGTCGGGCGAGCTCGGCAGGTGGGTGCAGCCGCGCGGGCATTTCTTTGCGATCAGGGCCAGGTCGGTGAACGCCTTGAGGATGTTGTCGGTGTTGATGTGGCCGAGACCGAAGGAACGCACGCCGGGGGTGTCGATCACCCAGCCGCGCCCGGCATCCGTCTGCAGGCGCAGCGAGATGGTCGAGGAGGACGTGTGCCGGCCGCGGCCGGTTACCGTGTTCACGACGCCGACGGCCCGGTGGGCGTCGGGCACGAGAGCGTTGACCAGGGTGGACTTGCCAACGCCGGAGTGACCGACGAAGACCGTGTCGTGGCCGACCAGGGCGGCGGAGATCTCCGCCAGCGGCATGGCGTCGTCGCGGCTCTCGAAGACGGGGAAGTCGAGGCCGG
>DATISQ010000239.1:0-6167 GCA_035581905.1 Cryobacterium sp. | reverse complement strand
GAGCAGCCCCAGCGTGAGGGACCCCAGTCCGGGGCCGACCTCCAGCACGGTGTCGCCGGGTGAGACGGTCGCGACCTTGACGATGCGGCGCACGGTGTTGCCGTCGATGACGAAGTTCTGGCCGCGCTTCTTGGTGGGGTTGACGCCCAGCATCTCGGCCAGGTCCCGGATCTCGGCCGGGCCGTGGAGGGACCGTGCCGCGGGCGCGGAGTCCGGCTTTGGACGGTCAACAGCGTCATCAGCGACGGCAGCGTCAACAGCGACGGCAGCGGCTGCCGGGTCGGCCGGCGAGGCGTGCCGGCCGGCGGTCTCTGCGTCACTGACGGGGCTGGTCCCGGCCGCGGGCTCGTCTCCGGGCTCGTAGCCGTGGCGGGGCGGGGTCATGCGAGGCCTCCGAACGGGCGCGTCTCGGGCTCGGCTCCGGCGACGATCACCGGTTCGTCGTCCCAGCCCCCGTAGACGAGTTCGGTGTTGGACGAGATCTGGCTGGCGAGAATGGTGACATCCGTTTCGAGGTGCTCGGCCATGGCGCGCAGGGTGTGCGGCAGCAGGTACGGCGCGTTCGGGCGGCCGCGGAAGGGTGCGGGGGTGAGGAACGGGGCATCCGTCTCGACCAGCAGCAGAGCGCGCGGCACCGCGGCCAGGGCCTCACGCAGGTTCTGGGCGTTCTTGAAGGTCACCGTTCCGGCGAAGGAGAGGTACCAGCCGTTGTCGGCGAGGATGCGGGCCATCTCGGCGTCGCCGGAGAAGCAGTGGAAGACGGTGCGCTCGGGCGCCCCGACCCGCAGCAGCGTCTCGATCACCGCGGCGTGGGCGTCGCGGTCGTGGATCTGCAACGCGAGGCCGTTCCGCTTGGCGATCTCGATGTGTGCCTCGAAGGAGCGGTACTGACTGGCGTGGCCTTCGGGGCCGGTGCGGAAGAAGTCCAGGCCGGTCTCCCCGATCGCGACCACGCGCGGGCGGGTCGCCAGCTCGGCGATCTCGGCCAGGGCGTCGTCGAGGGTGCCGGCGGCATCGTAGACGGGCGCCTCATTGGGGTGGATGGCCACGGCCGCGAGCATGCGCGGCTCCCGGGCGGCCATCATCGCCGACCAGCGCGAGGTCTCCAGGTCCCCGCCGACCTGGATCACGCCACGCACGCCGACACTGGAGGCGCGGTCGAGCTGCTCGGCGACACTGAGGGATGCGTCGCCGTCGGCGATCTCGAGGTGGGTGTGGTTGTCGTAGACCGGCACGACCATCGGCTCGGGCAGCGGCGGGTAGTTCAGGTCGCGGCCCGAGCCCTGGTCACGCTGGCGCACGGGGCCGGGCTCGTCAGCCAACCGTGGCCTCGATGCGCGGGAACAGCGCCTCGAGCGGGGAGACCCGCGGGCCGCCGGTCCACTCCCAGGCCCGGTCGATGCGCTGGTCGGTGACCAGCCCGGTGCCGCCGAGGGCGGTCCAGAGCTTCGCGGTGGCCTGCGGCACGACCGGCGAGAGCAGCACGGCGAGCGTGCCCAGTCCGCGCACGGCCGTGACGAGGACGGCCTCGAGGCGGGCCCGGTTGGCCGGGTCCTTCGCGAGCGCCCAGGGCTCCTGGGCGGTGATGTAACCGTTGAGCTCGTCGACCAGCTCCCAGATCGCGGCGATGGCCTCGTGGATGGCGAGGTGGCTGATGGCCAGCGTGGCAGCATCCGTCACCCGCTTCTCGGTGCCGCGAATGAGTTCGTCGGCCTCACTGAACTCGCCGGCAACGGGGATCTCGCCGTCGCAGTAGCGCACGACCATGGCGATCACACGGGAGGCGAGGTTGCCGAAGCCGTTGGCCAGCTCCGACTGGTACCGGGCGGACAGGTCCTCCCAGGAGAAGGAGCCGTCCTGGCCGAAGCTGATCGCGCGCATGAAGTAGTAGCGGAAGGCGTCGGAGCCGAACGTGTCGGTGATCTGGCTCGGGGCGATGCCGGTCAGCTTGGACTTGCTCATCTTCTCGCCGCCCACGAGCAGCCAGCCGTGGCCGAAGACCCGGCGGGGCACCTCGATGCCCGCCGCGAGCAGCATGGCGGGCCAGATGACGGCGTGGAAGCGCAGGATGTCCTTGCCCACGACATGCGTCGCCGGCCAGAGCCGGCTGAACTTCTCGTCGTCGTGGCCGTAGCCGGCGGCGGTGATGTAGTTGAGCAGGGCGTCGAACCAGACGTAGACGACGTGGCTGTCGTCCCAGGGCACCTTGATGCCCCAGTCGAAGCTGGAGCGGGAGATCGACAGGTCGCTGAGGCCCTGCTTGACGAAGGAGATGACCTCGTTGCGCGCCGATTCGGGCTGCACGAAGTTCGGGTTCTCCTCGTACAGGGCGAGGAGCTTGTCGGCGAACGTGCTCATGCGGAAGAAATAGTTCTTCTCGTGCAGCAGCTCGCAGGGGATGGAGTGGATGGCGCAGACCTGCTGCCCGGCGTACTCGCCGACCCCGTCGATGAGGTCGCTCGGCTGCTTGTACTCCTCGCAGCCGACGCAGTAGAAGCCCTCGTACTCGCCGGTGTAGATGTGGCCCGCGTCGTAGAGATGCTGCAGGAACTTCTGCGCGTTCTCCTCGTGGCGCACATCGGTGGTGCGGATGAAGTCGTCGTTCTGGATGTCGACCGTCTTCAGCAGCGGCTTCCAGGCGGTCTCGACCAGGCGGTCGGCCCACTCCTTCGGCGTGACGCCGTTGGCGGTCGCGGTGCGCAGAATCTTCTGACCGTGCTCGTCCGTTCCGGTGAGCAGCCAGGCATCCTCGCCGGACTGCCGGTGCCAGCGTGCGAGCACGTCGGCAGCCACCTCGGTATAGGCGTGCCCGATGTGGGGGACATCATTCACGTAGAAAATGGGCGTGGTGATGTAAAAAGATGAGCCGTCGGACATGCTCTCATCCTATTAGGAGCAGCGGATGACGGCCGCCGCGTTACCGTTCGCGCCGGCTTCGGTCCACTCAGGGCAGTGGCAGAGCCTGGAAATCCGTGCGGGCCGCGCCGGGCTTACCCGTCTTCCGCTCCAGCGCCGCCTCGTAGAGGGCGCGTTTGCCGAGCCCGGAGGCGGCGGACACGTCGGCGGCGGCATCCTTGAGACGGATGCCCGATTCCACCAGGGCGAGCACCTCGGCTACCCCGGTCGGAAGGTCCAGCACGCGGGCCTCAGCCCCGGCGACCACGATGGCGATCTCGCCCTTGACCCCGCCGGCGGCCCACTCCGCCAGCTCGGTCGCCGTGCCGCGCTTCACTTCCTCGTAGAACTTGGTCAGCTCGCGGCAGACCACGACCCGGCGTTCGGCGCCGAGCACCGCGGCCAGGTCGGTCAGGGAGGCCGCCAGCCGGTTGGGCGATTCGAAGAAGACCATGGTGCGGCGCTCCGCGGCCACCTCGCGCAGGGCCGAGACCCGGTCGCCGTGCTTGCGCGGCAGGAAGCCCTCGAACGTGAACCGGTCCGTGGGCAGCCCGGACACGGCGAGAGCCGCGAGCACGGCCGACGGCCCCGGCAGCACGGACACGACGACGCCGGCCGCCACCGCGGCGTCCACCAGGTGGAAACCGGGGTCGGACACCGTCGGCATCCCCGCGTCGCTGAGCACCAGGATGTCCGTGTCGCGGGCGAGTTCGACGAGCTCGGCCGCCTTGCCGCGCTCGTTGTGGTCATGCAGGCTGATCAGCCGCGGCCGGTTCTCGATCCCCAGGGCCTTGAGCAGGTGCACGGTCACCCGGGTGTCCTCGGCGGCGATGATCGTCATCGTGCGCAGCGCCTCGATCAGACGCGTCGACGCGTCGCCCAGGTTTCCGATCGGAGTGGCAGCCAGGAGGATCATGATCCCAGTCTCGCAGCCCCGGCTCACTACGATGGTCAAGTGTTCCTGACAAGCCGCATCTCCCGCTGGGCCGGGCCGCTGGCGGTGACCCTGCTGGCGGCGGTGTTGCGACTCTGGAACCTCGGCGCGCCGCACTCGCTGGTGTTCGACGAGACCTTCTACGTGAAGGACGCCTGGACCCTCAACAACCTCGGCTACGAGTCGACCTGGCCCGAGGGCGCGGATGCCCTCTTCGCCGCCGGGCAGACCGACGTCTTCCTGTCCGACCCGTCTTTCGTGGTGCATCCGCCGCTGGGGAAATGGCTGATCGCGCTGGGCATGGCGGCCGTCGGCCCCGAACACAGCTGGGGTTGGCGGATCGCCACCGCCGTGATCGGCGTGCTGGCCGTCGTGCTGCTGATGCTGATCGCGAAGAAGCTGTTCGGTTCGACCCTGCTGGCCGTGATCGCCGGGTTCCTCCTCGCCATCGACGGCAACGCCATCGTGATGTCGCGGGTGGCGCTGCTGGACAACTTCGTGATGTTCTTCGCGCTCCTCGGCTTCGGCGCCGTGCTGCTCGATCGGGACTGGCACGCCACCCGGCTGTCCGCCCGGCTCGCGCAGGCACGTGAGGCAGGGCGGGAACCCGGCTGGGGGCCCACCCTGTGGTGGCGGCCCTGGCTGGTCGCCGCCGGCCTCGCCTTCGGACTCGCCAGCAGCGTCAAGTGGTCGGGGATCTACTTCCTGGCCGCCTTCGGCGTCTACCTGGTCGTCGTGGATGCCCTCGCCCGGCGCCGCGCCGGGCTGCCGTTCTGGCTGAGCGCCGCCGTGCTCAAGCAGGCGCCGGCGACATTCCTGCTGATCGTCCCGGTCGCCGTCGCCACCTACCTGGCCTCCTGGACCGGCTGGTTCGTCACCGCCTCGGGCTATTACCGCGACTGGGCGACCATGCCGGGCGCCGCGTGGTCCGGCGCCCTGGCCTGGGTGCCGGATTCGGTGCAGAGCTTCTGGCATTACCAGGTGGCGGCGTACACCTATCACGTCGGGCTCTCCACGCCGCATCCGTACCAGGCGAACCCGCTGACCTGGCTGTTCCTGACCCGCCCGACCAGCATGTACTACCGCGGCTCCGCCCTGGGCGAGAACGGATGCGAGTTCACCACCTGCTCCGAGGCGATCACCGGGATCGCAAACCCGCTGATCTGGTGGGCGGCCACGGCGGCGATCTTCTACCTGGTGTACCGGCTGGCGCGCTACCGCGAGTGGCCGGTGGGCCTGATCCTGATGGGGCTGGTCGCCGGCTACCTGCCGTGGCTGCTGTACCCGAACCGCACGGTCTTCCAGTTCTACACGATTGCGTTCGAGCCCTATCTGATCCTCGGCCTCACCTTCGTGATCGGGCTTCTACTCCCCCGGACCCGGTGGGGCGTGCTGGGATTCCTGGTGGTGGCGGCGCTCATCAGCGCCTACTTCTACCCGCTCTGGACGGGCATCCAGACGCCGTTCGCGTTCTGGCAACTGCATATCTGGCTGCCCGGCTGGCGCTGAGTTTCCCGTGCGATTCCGGGAAACTGACCGCCCCTCATATGCTTCTCTGGGCATATAGCGACTGGGAAAGCGGTGTGAAAACACCCCGCCCCGAGGGGTCCGGCCCATAGGATACAAATATCTGTTTGACGAGTGTTTGCTCCATCACCGACTGGGAAGTCCGAATCCAAACCAAAGGCCTCATGTCGGAAGCTGCTGCTGCACCCACCGTGCGTATTGTCAGGACCCGCCCGGGTGGGGATTCGAAGAACCCCACCACCGAGTACTCATCGCTGCTGCACACCGTGCGCAACCTGGGACTCCTCAACCGCGCCACCGGTTTCTACTGGTTCGTCTTCTCCATGCTGGTGCTCGCCACCCTCGGCACCGGGACCGCCTTCGTGCTGCTCGGCGACAGCTGGTACCAGCTCATCGTCGCGGGCGTTCTCGGCATCATCCTCACCCAGTACGCGTTCCTCGCGCACGAGGCATCGCACCGCCAGGTGTTCGAGGGCGGCCGAGCGAACGACCGCGCCGGACGCATCCTCGCCAACCTGTTCGTCGGCATCAGCTACGCCTGGTGGATGAACAAGCACAGCCGTCACCACGCCAACCCGAACGTCATCGGCAAGGACCCCGACATCGCCCCCGACTTCATCGTCTTCCGGGAAGAGGATGCCGCGAAGGTCAGCTGGATCGGCTCATTCGTCACCCGCAAGCAGGGCTATCTCTTCTTACCGCTGCTGATGGCCGAGGGGTTCAACCTGCACGTTCAGGGCTTCAAGACCGTCTTCGGCAAGAAAAAGGTCGACAAGCGCTGGCTCGAGATCAGCATGCTCTCCACCCGCAT
>DATISQ010000238.1:0-5461 GCA_035581905.1 Cryobacterium sp. | reverse complement strand
TCGGAGTAGAGTCAGCGAACTCATCGCAGAGTTCTTAGCCCCAACGAATGGATGCTCCGTGAACATTCGAACGGCCGAATACCCCAGGCCGGATCATTTTCTGCTCCACCTCAGCGACACCCACCTGCTTGCGAACGGCGGGCGCCTATACGACCAGGTCGACAGCACCGCCCACCTCACGCAGCTGTTCGCGGAGGTGGAAGCCTCCTCCGGCAGGCCGGACGCCATCATCATCACGGGCGACCTGGCCGACAAGGGCGAACCGGATGCCTACCGAGCCCTGCAACGGATCGTCGAGCCGGCCGCCGCGCGGCTCGGCGCCCGCGTCTTCTGGGTCATGGGCAATCACGACGACCGGGCGGCGTTTCGCAGCACCCTGCTGAACGAACCGGCGACGACCGAGCCGATCGACCGCGTCGACTACATCGGCGGGCTGCGCGTCATCACCCTCGACACCTCCGTTCCCGGCCACCATCACGGCGCCGTGACCGACGCCCAGCTGCGCTGGCTGGCCGATGAGCTGAGCGTTCCGGCACCGGACGGCACCATCCTCGCCATGCACCACCCGCCCGTGCCGAGTGTGCTCGACCTGGCCGTGTCGGTCGAGTTGCGCGACCAGGCCGGTCTGGCCCGGGTGCTGCGCGGCTCGGATGTGCGCAGCATCCTGGCCGGGCACCTGCACTACTCCTCGTCGGCGATGTTCGCCGGCATCCCCGTGTCGGTCGCGTCGGCCACCTGCTACACGCAGGACCTGAACGTGCCCGTCGGCGGCACGCGCGGCCGCGACGGGGCCCGCACCTTCAACCTCGTGCATGTGTACGCGGACACGGTGCTGCACTCGGTCGTCCCGCTCGGCGACCACCCGGCGCTGGACTACATCGACGCGACGGAGAGCGCACGCCGGCTGGCCGGCGACGGCATCCAAATCATGCCCGCGGGTACTCTGCCAGCGTTCCGCGAACCCCCAATGACCACACCGATCCGGGTTCTGCACTAGCCGGCGGAGTGGGGACTGCGGCGCCGGGAACGACCTGGTTCTCGCGCTCCCACGGGGCGACGATCGGGAAATACCGTTCGAGGAAGTCGGTCACGGCCGCGCGGCGCACCTCGTCGGAGATTTCCGGGTTGCTGCCGTCGTTGAGGCAGAACATGTCCTGGTCGCGGCGCTTGCGCAGGGCATTCATCTGCCGCAGGGCCAGCTTGAGGGTGGTTTCGACGTAGAGCGAGCGGGCCTGGGTCTGCTCGACCGCGCGCCCGGTCATCAGCGCGTAGTAGTGATACAGCGAGTTCGTCACCGAGATGTCGGTGGCGGAGCGGAACTGGCTGGCGGCCGTGCGGGCGAAGTCCTCGGGGAACTCCGCTTCGAGTTCCTCCATCACGCTTTTGCGCAGCGGGGCCGCCGTGTGCTCGAGGTGCCGCGTGGTCACCTTGCCGAACCTTTCGCGCAGGAGGGCCCGGTTGACCCGGGCTCCGTTCTCGAAACCGCTGCGGCTGGCGTTGTTCTCGCCGAGGCCGATCCGGGTGGACGCCTCGATGAATTTGGTCACGCCGCCCGGGGAGAAGAACAGCTCCGGCCCGACCGGGCGGCCGAAGAACATGTCGTCGTTGGAATAGACGAAATGCTCGGCCAGCCCGGGGATGCGGTGCAGCTGGCTCTCGACGGCGTGCGAGTTGTGCGTGGGCAGCACGCTCGTGTCGGGGAAGAAATCCTCGCTGCGCATGATCGTGACGCGCGGGTGCTCGACCAGCCACTCCGGGGCCGGCGAATCCGTCGCGATGAAGATGCGCCGCACCCAGGGCGCGAACATGTAGACGCTGCGAAGCGCGTACTTGAGCTCGTCGATCTGGCGGAAGCGGGCGTCCGAATCGTCGCCGTCGCCGACGACGTACGCCTGCATCCGCTTGGCGCGTTCACGCTGGAAATCGCTCGACGAACCGTCCACCCAGGAGAAGACCATGTCGATGTCGAAGCTGATGTCGCTGGCCAGGTCGTCGAACATGTGCTGCAGGGTGCGCCAGGTGCGCCCGAAGAGGTCGATCGTGGTCTCGCGGGCCTCGGAACGCGGCATCCGTGCCCGCATCAGCGAGTTCTCGACCGGTGCGACGATCTCGTCGTCACCGAAGTGCCAGAGCTCGAACTGGAAGGCGGTCTCGGCGCCGTAACGCAGGCGGCCGATCGGCTCGATCCGCGGGCGGTAGACCCGGAAAACGGATGATTTGCGCAGCGTCGACAGGGCGCCGTCGGCCAGCAGCAGGGCCGGGGTCAGATGCCCGTCGAGGGGCTTGGCGTAGAAGGGCTCGTTCGCGAAGGCCTCCGCGAGGATGCGGGTGAGGTTCTTGCGGCATTTGCGGTCGACCGCGATCACCGGGCGGTCCCCGTCGCCGCGCACGAGCAGGAAGTCGATGCCGGCGTGTTCGAGGGCGTCGCGCACCGCGAGGAGGTCCTTGACCATCGACTCGTGGGGGGTGAAGTGGCCGTTGATCAGGTTGATCTCGCCCTTGCGCACGACCACGTCGTCCCGATCGAAGCGGCGGGTGCGCGGGTCGGGAGAGAGCAGCACGAGCTCGGGTTCCTGGCTCAGCGACAGCACGGGCAGGTTGCCTGCCGGGTCGTTCGAGGAGCGACCCTCGGTTTCTGGGCGGTCGAACGTGACCATGGTCCTCCTCGAGAAGAATTGGGAACACTCATTCACGAGGCAACCACACGCAGTGCCGGGGAGAGTGCGTCCGTTGACGCCGGACAGCGACGACCGGTTCAGAGACCGGGGGCGAAGCAGCCGGCGGAACGCAGTGGCGCCGCTCCTCATTCTACGTGGCCCGCACTCCGTCGCTGACTGCCGCTCCGGAGCCCGGTGCTGATCCCGGGCAGGCTCAGGCCGCAGGAAGGTCTGACGGGTCGGTCACGGGCAGGCGGCAGACGAAATCACGGCAGAGGTACGCCGTCGGCCGGCCCTCGCGCGCCACCCGGTCGCGGAACAGCTCGAAGCCGGCGTCGGCGAACGCCTGCGCCTGGCTCTCGGTGACGGATGCGACGAGCCCGCTCCCCCGGCGGCGCACCGCGTCGAGCAGGGCAGAGGGTCCCCCGGAGGCGGGCGCGTCCGGACCGACCACCAGGAGTTGTTCCACGGGACCGGTCAGCACGCTCGACAGGCGCAGGGCCGCCCCGAAGGCGAGCGGGCGTTCGAGCGCGCGCTCGGCCAGCACGGCCATCGCGGCGGCGGCCGCCGCCCGGTAGCGGTCATCGGCGGTCAGTAGGTAGAGCAGGTTCGCCGCTTCGGCGGTCGCCGTGATCCCGGACGGGTACGCCCCCTCCGACGGGTCCACATCCAGGGCGAGTCCCTGCCCGGCCAGCACCGGGTCGGGCCCGTCCGGGGCGCGGAACGGCATCCCGCCGGGAGTGCGGGTGGGCATCCCACCGGCTGGGCCACCGGCTGGGCCACCGGCTGCACCACCGGCTGCACCGCCGGCTGCACCACCGGCTGCACCACCGGCGCCGGTGTCGGCGGCCGGCGGTACCGTTCCGGCATCCGTTCCACCCAGCGTGCCGTCGATGAGCCGGCGCGCGGCCGTGGCATAGCGCACCTCGCCCGTGGCCAGAGCAAGCTCGAGGAGGCCCAGTGCAGACATCCCGAAGTCCTCCAGGGTGGCCTGGGCGGCAGACGTGCGCCCCGCGATGGAGGCCCGCACCAGGCTGCCGTCCCGGCGCAGGTGGCGCTCGAGCAGGTGGTCGGCGGCCATCGCGGCCGCAGCGGTGAGGGCGGGATCGGCGAAGGCGAACCCGGCCCGGGCCAGGGCCGCGATGGCGAGGCCGTTCCAACCGGTGAGCACCTTCTCGTCGAGCGCGGGCGGCTCCTGCTGCCGGCGGGCGTCCTCGTCCAGGGTGTAGTAGACGCCCTCGACGCGGCGCCCGGCGACAGTGCTCTCGGAGTCCTGGGCGCTGGCGAACCCTCCCCCGGGCAGGCGCAGCACGGTCGTGAGGAACCTGGCGACACCCTCGGCGACCGTCTGCGCCCACCGCTCTCCGGTGTGCTGCCAGGCCTGGGTATAGAGGTCCAACAGCTGCGCGTTGTCGTAGAGCATGCGCTCGTAGTGCGGGTCGCTCCAGTCCCGGTTCACCGCGTAGCGGAAGAAACCGCCCTCCACCGGGTCGCGCAACGGCGAGGCGCCCATCCGCTTCAGGGTGCGCAGGGCGAGCGCCCGCGCCTCGGAGAACCCCGCCGCGGAGAACCCCGCCGCGGAGGCGACGGCGTCCGGGGCACCCGCCTCCGGGGCACCCACCGCGGGGGCGCCCGCCCGGCCGAGCAGAAACCCGAGCACCGGCGCCACGGGGAACTTGGGCGCGTCGCCGAATCCGCCGAAGCGGGGATCTTCCAGGGCCACGAGTCCAGCCGCGGCCTGATCGAGGGCGGCGGGGCCTGGCAGCGACCCGCCGGCGCCCTGCTTGGCGGCGGCGGCCAGCGCCTCCGCGACGAGGGAGGCGCTCTCGGTGACCTCGGCGCGGCGGGTGGTCCAGGCATCCGTCACCGCTTCGAGCACCTGTCGGAACGACGGATGTCCCGCCAGCGGCAGCGGCGGAAAGTAGGTTCCGGCGTAGAAGGCCTGCCCCTCGGGGGTGACGAACACGTTGAGCGGCCAGCCGAGCCCGCCCACGAAGGCGCTGGCCGCGGCCAGGTAGCTGGCGTCGACCTCGGGATGTTCCTCCCGGTCGACCTTGATGCTCACGAAGTTCCGGTTCAGGTAGTCGGCCAGTTCCGGGTCGCTGAAGCTCTCCCGGGCCATGACGTGGCACCAGTGGCAGGTCGAGTAGCCGATGGACACGAGCACGGGCAGATCACGCAGCCGAGCCTCCACGAACGCCTCGGCACCCCAGCCGTACCAGGCCACGGGGTTGTCTGCGTGCGAGCGCAGGTACGGGCTGATGGCGTCGGCGAGGCGGTTGGGCATGCCTCCATTGTGCCCTCAGCTCCCGGCGGGCGGGCGGCGGGGCGACGCGATCGGTCAGTTCACGTCGTCGGGGTGCGCGCTCACCCGGCCGGCGCGCTCGAGGGCGGAGATCGTGGCGATCTCGGTGCGGCTCAGCTCGAAATCGAACACGTCGAAGTTCTCGATCATGCGCTCACGGCGGTTGGACTTGGGGAACACGATGTTGCCGGTCTGCAGGTGCCAACGGATGACCACCTGCGCCGGCGTCTTCTCGTGAGCCTCGGCCGCAACGGCCACGACCGGCTCCTCGAAGAGCGGGTACTTTCCCTGACCGAGCGGTCCCCACGCCTCGATCTGGATGCCGTGGGAACGCGCGAACGCGGTCACCTCGGGCTGCTGGTGCGCCGGGTGCAGCTCGATCTGGTTGACGGCGGGCACGACATCCGTCTCCGTCAGCAGGCGCTCGAGGTGCGGCACCAGAAAGTTGGACACGCCGATCGAGCGGGCCCGGCCGGACTCGCGGATCTGCTCGAGCGCC
>DATISQ010000237.1:0-7786 GCA_035581905.1 Cryobacterium sp. | reverse complement strand
GATGGTGTTCCAGGAGCCCTCGACCGCGCTGAACCCGGTGTTCACCGTGGGCTGGCAGATCATGGAGGGCATCCGCGCGCACGGCCAGTTCAGCCGCAAGGAAGCCCGGACCAAGGCGATCGAGATTCTCGGGCGGGTCGGCATCCCCGAGCCGGAGACCCGCGTCGACTACTACCCGCACCAGTTCTCCGGCGGCCAGAAGCAGCGTGTCGTGATCGCCATGGCCCTGGTGCTCGACCCCGGGCTGATCGTCGCCGACGAGCCGACCACGGCGCTCGACGTGACCGTGCAGGCCGAGATCCTCGACTTGCTGCGGCGCTGCCGCGACGAATTCGGCACGGCGATCGTGCTGATCACCCACAACATGGGCGTGGTCGCCGACCTCGCCGACCGGGTCGCGGTGATGTACCAGGGCAAGGTCGTCGAAGAGGCGGATGCCCAGACGCTCTTCAGCTCCCCGCAGAACGACTACACGAAGAAACTGCTCGCCGCCGTGCCGCACGTCGGCCAGGGGGTCGTGCATGCCGCCGCCCGGGCCCGGGACCGAGCAGACGATTGGCAGCAGCAGGCGCCGGTCGTCGTCGCCGACCAGCTCCGGATCGAATACCCCGGCCGGCTCGGCCGGGCCGGCTTCACCGCCGTCGACGGGGTGAGTTTCCTGATCCGGCCCGGCGAGGTTCTCGGCCTGGTGGGGGAGAGCGGCTCGGGCAAGACCACGATCGGGCGGGCCATCGCCGGCCTGACCCGGGTGACCGGTGGATCCCTGACCGTGATGGGTCACGAGATGAACGGGTTCAAGGAACGTGCGTTCAAGAAGTTCCGCAGCGACATCGGTTTCGTCTTCCAGGACCCGGCGTCGAGCTTCAACCCGCTGCTGACCATCGCCGACTGCGTCGCCGAACCCCTGGTGGTGCACGGACGGGCCAAGAACGCCGCCGCTGCCCGACCCCGGGTCGACGAGCTCCTCGAGGCCGTGCAACTTCCGCGGGCCTACGGAGACCGCTACCCGCACGAGCTCAGCGGCGGGCAGCGCCAGCGCGCCAGCCTGGCGCGGGCACTCGCCCTGGAACCGCCGCTGCTGATCGCCGACGAACCCACCAGCGCCCTCGATGTCTCCGTTCAGGCTCGGGTGCTGGAACTGTTCGCCGAACTCCAGCGGGAGTTCGGTTTCGCGGCCCTGTTCATCAGCCACGACCTGGCCGTCGTCGACCTCGTCGCGGACCGGATCGCGGTGCTGTACCGCGGCAAACTGGTCGAGGAGGGCACCAGCGCCGAGGTGCTCGGGGCGCCGAAGGATCCCTACACCCAGAGGCTCCTGGCCTCCCTGCCCGTGCCGGACCCGGCCGAGCAGGCTCTGCGCCGGGAGGGACTGCGCCGGCTGCGTGCGGCAGGATAGACACATGATCCGCGGCGCCGCACCGACCAGTCCCACTAGCTCGACCAGTCCGACCAGTCCGACCAGTCCGACCAGTCCGACCATCCCGATCTCCACCAGTGACCTGACCGTCGAGTATCCGCCCCACGGCGCCAGCGGTGCGTTCGTGGCCGTGCACGGTCTCACCCTGCAAATCAGGCCCGGCGAGGTGCTCGGTCTGCTCGGGCAGAGCGGGTCGGGCAAGAGCACGCTGGCGCGGGTGCTCTCGGGCGCCGCGGTCAGCTCCGGCGGCGGAAGCGCCGGCGGCGGCGACACCGTGCGGCCGCAGATCACCGGGGGAGAGGCGACGGTGCTCGGGTACCGGCTCCGCGGCATCCGTCGGCGCAAGCTGTCCCGGCTCACCTTCGAGGTGGGGTATCTGGCCCAGGATGCCTCCGACACGCTGCCCTCGACCCTCACCGTCGCGGAGATCGTGGCTGAGCCTGTGCTGGACCGGGACCGTCGCTACGACCGGCACACCCTCGACGAACAGGTGGCGACGATGGTCGACGCGGTGCGGCTGCCGCTGTCGTTGCTCACCAAGTTCCCCTACGAGCTCAGCAACGGGCAGCGCCAGCGGGTGGCGCTGGCGCGGGCGCTCGTGTTCGAGCCGTCGTTCCTGATCGCGGACGAACCGACGGCCGGCGTCGACGCCACCGTGCGGGACGCCGTGGTCGACGTGATCGCCGACCTGCAGCGCGAGCGGGCCTTCTCGGCGCTGGTGATCAGCTCCGATCTCAGCGTGCTCCGCCGGGTCGCCAATCGCATCATGGTGCTGCACCAGGGCGTTCTCGTGGGGCTGGGCACGATCGATGAGGTGTTCGACGACCCGTGGCATCCGTATGTCGCAGGGCTGGCCGCCGCCCTGATGGGTGATACGCCGGACGAGGCGCACGACGACGACCGAGATGACCGAGACGACCGCGACGACGAGAACGACTACGAGAGTGAATCAGACGAACATGTCATCGAAAGCTGAAGCCGTGCAGCACCAGGCCGTGCTTGCCGAGGAGGTCCTGCCGCTTGCGGCAGGCCGACGTCCCGCGCCCGGTCCGATCACCATCCTGCCGCGGCCCGAACCGGCCTTCGCCCGGGCGGTCCAGGGCGCCGGCGGGACTCTCGTCCAGCTCTCCGACGAGACCCGCGGGTTGATCTGGCTGGACTACGGCCGGGCGGAGGAGCTGCGGACCACCCTGCACGCGCATCCCCGGATCGGGTGGGTGCAGCTGCCCTGGGCGGGCGTCGACGCCTTCAGCGAGGTGCTGGCAGGCCTGGACCGCCCGGACCTGCTGTGGACCAGCGCCAAGGGCGCCTACGCGCAGCCCGTCGCCGAACACGCCCTGGCCCTTACTCTGGCACTGCTGCGGGTGCTGCCGAAACGCGTTCGAGCCGAGAGCTGGAGCACCCTGCCCGAGGGGCGTTCGCTCTACGGTCTCAACGTGACCGTCATCGGCGCCGGCGGGATCGCCCGCGAGCTGATCCGCCTGCTCGCGCCCTTCGGCACGCGGATCACGGTGGTGCGGCGCAGCACCGAACCGGTCCCCGGCGCTGCCCGCACGGTGGCGACGGAGGCCCTGCACGGCGTTCTCCCGACCAGCGACGTCGTCGTTGTGGCGGCGGCGCTCACGGGTGGCACCCGCCACCTGATCGGTCCGGCCGAACTCGGGCTGATGCGCCACGAGGCCGTGCTCGTCAACATCGCCCGCGGCCCGCTCGTCGACACGGACGCTCTGGTGGCCGCGCTGGCCGCCGGGGCCATCGCCGGCGCGGCTATCGACGTGACCGATCCGGAGCCGCTGCCGCAGGGGCATCCGCTCTGGGCCGAGCCACGGTGCCTGATCACGCCGCATTCGGCTGACACGCCCGAGATGACCGCGCCGCTGCTGGCCGAGCGGATTCGCCAGAATGTGGGCGCCTTCCTTGCGGATGCGCGGTTCGTCGGGGTGGTCGACCCGCGAATCGGCTACTGACGGCCGCCCCGGATTTGGCAGATCGCGAACATTTGATAAAGTAACAGAGTTGTTCAAGCAGTATTCCTCGATAGCTCAATTGGCAGAGCAGCGCACTGTTAATGCGCAGGTTCTTGGTTCGAGTCCAAGTCGGGGAGCGAAAGGTCACCAAGGGCTCCACCCCTGGTGGCCTTTTTTGTCTCCCGTTCAGTTCCGTGCGACGTGGCAGCAGAGAAGGCGGCATCCGTGGAGTCCTGGCTCAATCTGAGCACCGTGCTGGCCGCGCTCGTCGTCGTGCTGCTGGCCCTGTGGCTGGTCACCCTGTTCCGGGCCCGCCGCGTGGTCTTTGATCGCACCGCGGCCGAACGGATGCGCATCGATCTGCAACTGTCCCTCGCTGAACAGCAGGGTCGCCTCGGCATCATCCGGGAGCTGCAGGACGTGGCCGTGCTGTCCGTCGCCCGGCTGATCACCAGCGCCGAAGGCGCCCGTTACACGGCCGAGAGCGACCCGTCCAGCGCCGTGCGCGTGGCGACGGCACTGGCCGACGACGGTCGGGCGGCCCTGGCCGATATGCGCCGTGTGCTCACGGTTGCGCGTGAGGGCGAATCCGTCGCCGTCACCCAGCCGGGCCTGCAGTCGGCGCGGGACCTGTTCCGGGTCATGCAGGGCGCGGGCGTCGCCGTGGTCTTCACCGAGTCCGGTGAGCGCTTCCCGTTGAAGCCGGGCGCCGAACTGGCCATCTTCCGCATCCTGCAGGCCGCGCTGGCCAACACGCTCACCCACGGCGGACGAGGCACGGAGGCCCGGGTCACGTTCACCTGGACCCAGGATGGTCTGCAGCTGCTGGTTGCCGACGACGGGTTCCGGGCGGCGGCCCGCCGGGACAGTGCCGACGCCGCCGACTTCACCGCGCGCACGAAGTACACCATCGACGACGACCTCAAAGCTCTGAGCGCCAACGTCTCCGGGGCAGGGATCACCCAGATGCGCGAGCGCACCGAGATGTTCGGCGGCATCTTCAACGCTGCGCCCGTGCCCGGCGTCGGGTTCACGGTCACGGCCATCTTCCCGTCACTGCGCTTCCACAACGGCATCCACGGCGTGGACCTCGCCCGCAGCTGACCCGCGGGCGTGCCGGTCAGTCTTCGAGGTTGTCCACTCCTGGCATCCAGCTGAGCCCGGGCACGCCCCAGCCGCGCTTGCGGGTCACCTTGGTGGCGATCTTGGCGTAGAAATGCTCAAGGCGATCGACGTAGAGGGTGCCGCCGAGGTGGTCATACTCATGCTGGAAGATGCGGGCCAGCCAGTCATCGGCGCGGATTTCAAAGGGCTTCTGCTCGAGGTCCACGGCGCGCAGGATGGCGGAGGGAGATCGCAACAACGGGAAGCGTTCGCCCGGGTAGGACAGGCAGCCCTCGACGTCCTCGTCCTCGTCCGCCTCGCCCGCGGGAACCGGGGTGATCCACAATTCCGGGTTGACGGCCACGCCACGCCACAACTTGTCGTCATCGTCGAGAAAGTTGTAGGTGAAGAGCCGCAACGGCACTCCCACCTGCGGTGCCGCCAGACCGACGCCGGGCGCGGCATCCATGGTCTCGAACATGTCCTGCACGAGTTCATGTAGATCGTCGCCGAAATCGGTGACTGGGAGGGCGGGGGAGTGGAGAACGGGATCTCCTGAAATTACTATCGAGCGAACGGCCATTCACCAAGGATATCGGGCTGGTTCTCGATAGGCTCGTTCGAGTGAACCCTGACCTGACCGACCTGGCTGCGGAAGTCGCAATCAATCCCCGGCAGGCCATCGGGATCCCGCTCGCCCTGGTCGGTGCCGTGTTCCTGTCGCTCGGGGCGCAATTCCAGCACCGGGGGGTCACCAAGGTCGAGGCCAAAACGGCCGAGGTCACCGGCGGGCTCAACCCGCGCCAGCTGATGCTGCTCCTCAGCCGGCCCTCCTGGGTCTTCGGCACGATCATGCTCGGCCTGGCGATCGCGTTCCAGCTCTCCAGCCTGGCCTTCGCGCCCATCATCATGGTTCAGCCGCTCGGCGCCGTCGCCCTCGTGATCACGTCGATCCTGAACGCCCGGATCACCCGGGTCCCGGTCAACCGTGCGTCGAAAATCGCGATCGCGATGTGCGTCGGCGGCGTGGCCCTCTTCGTCACCGTGGCCGCCTTCACCGCCGTGGACAAGCCGGTCACCGACGAGAAACTGATCACGATCCTGGTCATCCTCGGCGTCGTACTGGCCGTGTTCGGCGTCGCATTCGTCAAGCTGCGCACCCGGTTCAAGGCGATCTTCTACATCGTCGGCGCCGGGGTTCTCTACGGGTTCGTCGCCACACTGGCCAAGGTGGTCATCAACCGTACCCAGAACGGCAACTTCGAATGGCTGACCCTGACCTGCGTGATCGGGCTCCTGCTCGCGGCGGCCCTCGGCGCCTACTTCGTCCAGACCGCCTACGCGTCGGGCCCGCCGGACCTGGTCATCGCCGGGCTCACCGTGATCGATCCGATGATCGCCGTCGGCATCGGCATCGTCGTTCTGGGCGAGATCGAGCAGGCCCCGCCGTGGGCGGCCGTCGCCTTCCTCGTCGCGGGTGTCATCGCAATCGTCGGGGTCTTCCTGTTGGCCCGGTATCACCCTCTCGCCGACGACTGACGCTGCCCGGGAGGCCCCGTTCGGCGTTCGAGAGGGCGCGTCGCCCTGCTGCATGGCCGTTGAAGCACCGGTTTAGAATAGGGTGCTAGAAGACCTCGTCAGCGTGCGCGCCGTCGAAAACATGAATTCTTGCCGGATGACGAACTCCGGCTCACATACGTTGGGACAGTGTCTTTTGTCAGATTTGACCGATTTGCCGAGCGAATCGACCCGCAGTCAGCCGGTGTCGAAGAAACCGCTCCGCATCCTGATCGCCGCAGATACCTTCTCCCCGGACGTGAACGGCGCGGCTCGGTTCGCGGAACGTCTTGCTGCCGGAATGGTGGCCCGCGGGCACGAGGTGCAGATCATGGCGCCAGCCGCGTCACGCAAGTTCGGCACCTGGACCGAGGTGCATGAAGGCCAGCCGATGGTCGTGCACCGCCTGAAGAGCTGGCGCTGGTACCCGCACGACTGGTTGCGATACGCCCTGCCGTGGTTCATTCCGCGGGAGTCCCGGCGCATCCTTGATACGTTCAAACCGGATGTTGTCCATTTCCAGTCCCACATCATGGTGGGCCGTGCCGTCACGATCGAGGCCGCGAAGCGGGGCATCCGCATCATCGGCACGAACCACTTCATGCCGGAGAACATGCTCGAATTCACCCTTGTGCCCAAGAGCCTGCACGATCGCCTCATCAAGGCCGCCTGGCGGGCCGCCAGGCGCACCTACGGCCGGGCGGAAGCGGTCACCACCCCGACCCTGCGAGCCGCCCAGTTCCTGGAGCGCTACACCGGCCTCGAGGGTGTGCTGGCGATCTCGTGCGGCATCGATGCCCGGAACTACACGCCGAGCTTCGCGCCCCGCACCGAGAACCGCATCCTCTTCGTCGGCCGCGTGACCGGTGAGAAGCAGATCGACGTGCTGCTGCAGGCTGTGGCCCTGCTCTCACCCGACCTCGACGTGAAGATGGAGATCGTCGGCGGCGGTGACCAGAAGCGCAACCTGGAACACCTCTCGCAGACACTCGGCCTCGCCGGCCGGGTCACTTTCGCCGGCTACGTGACGGATGCCGAGTTGGCGACCTCCTATACCCGCGCGACCGTGTTCGCCATGCCGTCGATCGCGGAGCTGCAGAGCATCGCGACTATGGAGGCGATGGCCTCCGGCTTGCCGATCGTGGCCGCCAACGCCATGGCACTCCCACACCTGGTGCACGACGGCCAGAACGGCTACCTATTCGAGCCCGGGCATGCGCAGGATCTCGCCGACAAGCTGACGACCGTGCTGACGGCAGCACCCGACGATCTGGACGCACTCAAGAACGAATCGCTCCGGCTCATCGGCGTGCACGACATCAACCGCACCTTGCAGACCATTGAGTGCCTGTATCGCGGGGAACCCGTCATCGACGCAGTCACCTCCGACGCGACCACTCGCGGCGCGGAGTAGACGGGCGCGACCGCCAATCGAGTGCCTGTATCGTGGGAGCCGGTGATCCACCCGATCACCGCAAAATCGGTCGCACACTCGTCAGAGCAGTCGCGTCGATTGGGGCGGTAGCTCAGCTGGTTAGAGCAGCGGACTCATAATCCGTCGGTCCCGGGTTCAAGTCCCGGCCGCCCTACTGTAAAATATTGGTTGATCAGCACTTTCAAATTCGCATGTGATGCGAGATTTGAATTGTTTTGTATTTGGATGTGGGTTCAAGTCTCTCCGCCCGACCGAGAAACACCGACTGAACAGGCACTCTGTTCTTCGCAGCGTTGGCCCGACTCC
>DATISQ010000236.1:0-3296 GCA_035581905.1 Cryobacterium sp. | reverse complement strand
CCTGGTCAAGGAGCGCTGCCCGTCACCGCGCGGCCCGTCACCGCTCTGCCCGTCACCGCGCGGCCGGTCACCGCTCGACGAGGATCCCGTCCTCGTCGCAGTAGATCGTGCGACCGGGGGTGAACGTCACACCGGCGAACTCGACGACGGCATCCGTCACGCCGACACCGTCTTTCGAACTCTTGCGGGGGTTGCTGCCGAGGGCCTTCACGCCGAGCGGCATTGTTCCGATGGCCACCCGGTCGCGGATCGCACCGTTGATCACCACGCCGGCCCAGCCGTTCTGCACCGCGAGCTCGGCGATCATGTCGCCCATCAGCGCCGTGTTCAGAGAGCCGGCGCCGTCGACGACGAGCACCTCGCCGGCGGAAGGCGTCGACAGCACCGATTTGACCAGGGCGTTGTCCTCGAAGCAGGTCACGGTGCGAATCGGGCCGCTGAACTGTGCGAGGGCCCCCAGGTTCAGGAACTGAAGCGGCACGGACTGCAGGTCTTCCCCGCGCTGGTCGTACAGGTCGGCGGTCAACAGCATTGGTGTCCTCCAGTGGTGCGGTGGCTCAGGTGTGGCTCGGGCCGGTGGCTCGGGCCCCCTCAGGCTACCGGGCGCGGGACTCCGCCGATGTGCGTCGCAGTCAGCGGGAGGCACGGACTCCGGTGATGTGCTGGCCGATGACACGGGTGTGCACCACCCCGGGGCCTGCCGATTGACGCTGCGCGGCGCCCCCGCGCATCCGTCGCCGTCGTGAACCAATTCGACGGAGAATTTGCTGAAAAAGCAGGGATTCGGCCTGTCTGGAGACGATCCGGGCAGAATCTCCGTCGAATTCGTTCGGGGGCAGGGAGGGGTTCGGGGCAGGGTTCGGGGCGGTCTCGGATCGTGGGGAGGGAGAGGGAGAAGGGATGGAGGAGGGGGCGAACCCCGGGCAGCGGCTTACCCCCGGGTCTCGGAGAGGCCCCCGGCGCCGGTCAGCCAGGCGCGGATCGCGTCGCTGTGCTCGCCGAGGGCGGGCGGCGCACTCGTGCGCGGAGCCAGCGGCGGCGTCCAGCTGACGGGGTGACGGATCTGCCGGCCCACCGTGGCACCGGCGGCATCCTGCACCTCGATCGTGGGCTCCAGCCACACCGACTCGGCGAAGTCGATGCCCGCGGCGATGGTGGCCACCTGGCCTGCCGGCACGCCGGCGTCCGTGAGCCGGTTCTGCCAGTCCAGTGCCGGGGCCTGAGCGAGGCGGTCTTCGAGGAGTCGCACGAGTTCTTCGCGGTGGTGCACGCGGGCCGAGTTGGTCGAGAACCGCGGGTCGGTGGCGAGCCTCTCGTCGCCGAGCACCAGGGCGAGCTTGGCGAACTGGCCGTCGTTGCCGCAGGCCACGGCCAGCGGGCCGTCCGCGCAGGCGAGCAGCTGGTAGGGCACGATCGACGGATGCCGGTTGCCCATCCGTCCGGGCACCACACCCGCCCCCAGGTACGCCTGCGCCTGGTTGGCGAGCGCCCCCTGCAGGCTCGACAGCAGATTCAGTTCCAACCGCGCCCCGAGGCCGGTGGCCGCGCGGGCGGTCAGTGCGGCGAGCACGCCGATGGTCGTGTCTTTCGCGGTGAGCACGTCGACGAGCGCGACGCCCGCCTTCATCGGGCCGCTCTCATCCCCGGTGACGCTCATCAGTCCGCCCAGCGCCTGCACCATGAAGTCGTAGCCGAGCAGGTCGGCCCCGCCAGCGCTGCCAAAACCGGTGATCGAGGCGTAGACGAGGCCCGGGTTCTCCGCCCTGAGGCTGTCGTAGCCCAGGCCGAGCCGGTCCATCCCGCCGGGCTTGAAGTTCTCGACCAGCACGTCGGCCTTCAGCGCGAGCGCCCGCGCGACGGCGAGGTCGGCGTCGTCGGTGAGGTCGAGACAGAGGGATTCCTTGTTGCGGTTGACGCTCTCGAAGTAGGTGGCCCCGGTGGCGGAGAAGGGCGGACCCCAGCTGCGGGTGTCGTCACCGCTGCCCGGCCGCTCCACCTTGATCACCCGGGCTCCCAGGTCGGCCAGCGTGACGGTGGCGAGCGGACCGGCCAGCACCCGGGAGAAATCCGCGACCAGGATCCCGTCGAGGGGGTTCGAGGCTGTGCGCCGGCTGTCTTCGACGTGATTCTGCACGCGTGCTCCGTTTGTTCGGTTCGGGTGGGATCTGTCTGTGCGGATCTGTCTGCGGGGACATCCGGCGCCCGGATGCCGCGAATGCCTAGAACCTGACGTCGGTGACGGATGCCGTGACGCCGGCCAGCACATCGGGCAGCACTTCCACGCCGATGCCCGGGCCCGTGGGAACGCGCAGGTGCCCGTTCTCGAGAACGAACGGCGCGGTCAGGTCCTCGGCGTAGTACCGGCTGGACGCCGAGGTGTCCCCCGGCAGCACGAAGTTCGGCAGCCCGGCGAGGGCCACATTCGCCGCCCGGCCGATGCCGGTTTCGAGCATCCCGCCGCACCAGACCGGCACTCCGTGTGCGGCCGCGATGTCGTGGATGCGGCGGGCCTCCAGGTAGCCGCCCACCCGCGCCGGCTTGACGTTGATGATGCTGCAGGCGCCGAGGGTGATGGCCGTGGCCGCATCCCGGGCCGATTCAATGGATTCGTCGAGGCAGATCGGGGTCCGGATCCGTTTTGCCAGCTGGGCGTGGCCGAGCAGGTCGTCCTCCGGGAGCGGCTGCTCCATCAGGAGCAGGTCGAAGGGATCGAGCCGGGCGAGGTGACGGGCATCCGCGAGGGTGTAGGCGGTGTTCGCGTCGACCTGCAGCAGCATCTCGTCGCCGAAGCGCTCGCGCACGGCACGCACCGGCGCAAGGTCCCAGCCCGGTTCGATCTTCAGCTTGATCCTGAGGTAGCCCTCCTCCAGGTAGCCGGCCACGGTTTCGAGCAGCTCCTCGATCGAGTCCATGATGCCCACCGAGACACCGGCCGGCACCGTGTCGTGCACGGCGCCGAGGTAACCGCCGAACGAGACGCCGGTCTCCTTCAGCTGCGCATCGAGGATGGCCGTTTCCAGCACGGCCTTGGACATCGTGTGCCCCTTGACCGGTTCCAGGGCCCCGGCGACGCGCTCGGCGGTGAGCCGGTCGCCGAGCGCCTGCAGCCGCGGGCTCAGGTGGTCGCGGATGACGAGATCACTGCCGTCGAGGACCTCCGAGCTGTAGAGCGGGCTCCGGTCGGCGGCGCACTCGGCCCAGCCCTCGGCGTGAGCTGTGGTCACCCGCACAATGGTGACCTCCCGCTCGGTCGACGTGCCGAACGAGGTGCGGAAGGGCCGCACGAGCGGAATGCG
>DATISQ010000235.1:0-5497 GCA_035581905.1 Cryobacterium sp. | reverse complement strand
GCATAGGGCACCACCGCGGTTCCCACCGCCAGCAGCATCAGCCGGAGCCGCCAGTGCTGGTTCACGCCCACGAGCACCGCGGTGATCCCGTAGGCCAGGAACACCAGACCGTGCACGAAACCGCCCACCCGAACCGCTCCGTCGCCGAACTCGCCGGGCGCGAACACGTACTTGAGCAGCATCGCGGTGATCAGGATGGTCCAGGTGATCGCCTCGGCGATGGAGAGGACACGGTAGAGCAGGCGGGGTGACACGGGGGCAACACTCCAAAAGGTGGGAACAGGGCAGAAGGGGGAGCTTCGATCTTCGCAGGGTCGCCAGCGCCACGCATCGGCCGAAAGGATGACTCGGGCATCGGCAGGTGGATCAGCGGGCCGAACGGGGCCCTCAGCCGACTGTGCCAGTCTGAAGGGATGACGTACCTTCCCGCAGAAACCCGTTACGACTCCATGCCTTACCGCCGCACCGGTCGCAGCGGCCTCAAACTGCCCGCGATCTCCCTGGGCCTGTGGCAGAACTTCGGCGGCACCGCGACGATGGAGACGCAGCGCGCCATCCTGCGCCGCGCCTTCGACCTTGGTGTCACCCACTTCGACCTGGCCAACAATTACGGGCCGCCCAAGGGCAGCGCCGAGAGCAACTTCGGCGTGCACCTCGCGCAGGACTTCGCCCCGCACCGAGATGAGCTGGTCATCTCGACCAAGGCCGGCTATGACATGTGGTCGGGCCCGTACGGCAACTTCGGCTCCCGCAAGTACCTGCTCTCGAGCCTCGACCAGTCCCTCGGCCGGATGGGCCTGGACTACGTCGACATCTTCTACTCCCACCGGGCCGACCCGGACACCCCGCTCGAGGAGACCATGGGCGCGCTGCACACGGCCGTCACGAGCGGCCGGGCCCTGTACGCCGGCATCTCCTCGTATTCGCCCGAGCGCACCCGGCAGGCCGCCGCGATCCTCGCCGAGATGGGCACGCCGCTGCTGATCCACCAGCCCTCGTACTCGATGTTCAACCGCTGGGTCGAAGACGGCCTGCTCGACACCCTCGACGACCTCGGCGTCGGCTGCATCGCCTTCTCCCCGCTGGCGCAGGGTCTGCTCACCGACCGGTACCTGAACGGGGTCCCTGAGGGCTCCCGCGCCTCACAGGCCGGTTCGATGAGCCGCGACATGGTGAACGATGCGACGGTGGGGCGCATCCGTGCCCTGACCGAGATCGCGGATGCCCGCGGCCAGTCGCTCGCCCAGCTCGCCCTGTCGTGGGTGCTGCGACGCGAAACAGTCACCACCGCGCTCGTCGGCGCCTCCTCGGTCAAGCAGCTGGAGACGAACATCGCCGCGATCGACAACCTCGCGTTCACCGATGCCGAGATCACCGCGATCGACGAGCACGCCGTGGACATGGGCATCAACCTGTGGGAGCCGTCCAGCGCCGTCTAGGGCGGTCGAGCCGGCCGGCCGCCGTCCCGGCCGGCCCCGGCCCCGGCCCCGGCCTTGGCGCCGAGTCCGACAGTTCCGGTCGAGTCCGGCAGGTGTGCCGCTCGATCTCGACCGGAAGTGTCGAACTCGGCGGATGCCGCGAGGTCGAGCGTGGCCGGCGGAACGGGCACTCTCGACCGGAACGGGACCAGGGCGAGCGGATGCTGCTACGCGCTGACGAGCATCCGTTCGATCACGGAGGTGAAGAAGGTGATCCCGTCGGTGCCGCTGCGCATGGCGTCGTCGGTGTCGGGACCGAAGCCGGGCTCGACCGCATGCTCGGGGTGCGGCATCAGGCCGACGACGTTGCCGCGCGCATGGGTGATGCCGGCGATGTCGTTGAGTGACCCGTTCGGGTTCATGCCGACGTAGCGCACGACCACCCGGTCCTCACCCTCGAGGCGCTCGAGCGTGTCGGCGGAGGCGATGAAACCGCCCTCGCCGTTCTTGAGCGGGATGGTGATCTCCTGGCCGGCCGCGAAACCGCCGGTCCAGTCGGTGAGGGCGTTCGCGACGCGCAACCCCTGGTCGCGGCAGATGAACAGGCCGTGGTCGTTGCGGATCAGGCCGCCCTCGAGCAGGTGCGCCTCGGCGAGCATCTGGAAGCCGTTGCAGATGCCGAGCACGGGCATGCCACTGTTGGCGGCGTCGATGACCTCGGCCATGATCGGCGAGAGGCTGGCGATGGCGCCGCAGCGCAGGTAGTCGCCGTAGCTGAAACCGCCGGGCAGCACGAGCGCGTCGACGCCGTGCAGGTCGTGCTCGCCGTGCCAGAGGGCGACGGGCTCGGCGCCGGCCAGACGGATCGCTCGCGCGGCGTCGCGATCGTCGAGCGAACCGGGGAACGTGACGACGCCGATGCGCATCAGTGCGTCTCTCCGGCGGGTGCCTCCAGCACGTGGATGCCGACGACATCCTCGATCACGGAGTTGGACAGCACGGTGTCGGCGAGTTCCTGGACCTCGGCGAGCACGGCGTCATCGACGTGGCCGTCGACGGTGAGCTCGAGTCGCTTGCCCAGGCGGACGCTGGTGAAACGGGTCTTGCCGAGGCGACCCAGGGCGCCGGCGACGGCCTTCCCCTGAGGGTCGAGCAGCTCGGCCTTGGGCATAACTTCTACGACGATTGTTGGCATAGCTCACTCCGGAGACGTCGGGGGGTGGATTCCACGATTCTACAGGCCGACCCCCGGGCCGCCGAGCGCACCGGCAACACCGCTGCCCACGCCGTTGCCCGCGAGCCCGCTCTGCCCGAGCAGCACGCCGCGCAGCACGTCGCGGATCGCCGCGACCCCCTCGAAGGTCTCGACGAAGCTGGTGCTCAGCGGGGACAGGCCGATGCGCAGGGCGTCGGGCGTGCGGAAGTCGGGGATCACATCGTGCTGCCACAGGATCTGCGTCACCTGCCGCATCGCGGGATGGTTCACGGTCACGTGCCCGCCCCGGTGCGTGGGCTCCCGCGGCGACGACACGGTCACGCCCATCGGCGCGAGCCACGCGTCCACGAGGGTCAGCGCGAACTCGGTCAGCGCCACCGACTTGGCCCGCACCGCGTCGATGCCGGCCTCCTCGATCATCACGATGGAGTCCTGCATGGCCAGCATCCCCACGATCGGCGGGGTCCCGCTCATGAAACGACGGATGCCGTCGGCCGGCACATACCCCGGGCCCATCGTGAAGACATCCTTCGTTCCCATCCAGCCCTGAATCGGCTGGGTGAGCACGTCCTGCAGGTCGCGGCGCACATAGGCGAACGCGGGGGCGCCGGGGCCGCCGTTCAGGTATTTGTAGGAGCAGCCGACGGCCAGGTCCACGTCGCACAGGTCGAGCTCGACCACCACGGAGCCGGCCGAGTGGCTGAGGTCCCAGAGCACCAGGCCGCCCGCGGCGTGCACCACGGTCGTGATCTCGCGCATGTCGGCGAGGAACCCGGAGCGGTAGGCCACGTGGCTGAGCAGCACCAGCGCGGTCTGCGGGCCCACGGCCTGCCGCACCTGCTCCACGGTGACGCCGCTCGCGGGGTCGGAGTGGATCCAGTGCAGCGTCATGCCGCGCTCGGCAGCGATGCCCTCGAGCAGGTAGCGGTCGGTGGGGAAATTGTCGGTGTCCAGCACGATCTCGGTGCGCAGCGGTTCGGTGTCGACGCGGAGGTAGTCGACCGCCGCGCGGGCCAGCTTGTAGAGCAGCACGGTGGTCGAATCGCCCACGAAGACCTGGCCGGGGCCGGCGCCGAGGGCGGCGCGGCCGAGGTCGTCGCCGATCTTCAGCGGCAGGTCCAGCCACTCCTCGTCCCAGCCGCGGATCAGCCGGGTGCCCCAGTCGTGGGTGAGGAACTCGGTGATGCGGGCCACGCTGGCCCGGGTGGGCCGGCCGAGGGAGTTGCCGTCGAGGTAAGCGACCGGGTTCGGGGTGTGCCCGGCCGTGCCTGCCGTGCCGGTCGTGCCGCCGGCCGTGCCTGCCGTGCCGGTCGTGCCGCCGGCCGTGCCGCGGGGCGCGGTGTCGGGCGTCGGGTCGGGCGCGATGCCGACGAACTGCCGCCGGTAGTGCCCGAGGCCGTCGATGCGGTCCATCCGGCGGGCGAAGGCGAGGTGCGCATCCTGGCTGCCGTTGCCGGCGGGGCTGGTGTCAGTGCTGGGGGTCATCTGGATTCCTCGAGGTCGAACGGATGATGGGCAGCGCTCTCGCACCGATGCGCGCTTCCCGGGGGCTCGCCGACACCGTGCCGCGCTGGAAGTATCCCACTCGCGTGGGTGGCCGCGCGAGTGCGGCCGCCGGTGTGCTCAGGAATGCGGCGGGGCCGGGTCGGCGGCGCCGGCCTGACTGACCGCGCGGGCGGTGCAGAGCCAGGCGCTGAACGCGGACGGGTCGTCCGGGCGCTCGCCGCGCAGCACGGTGACCAGCCGCTCGGACGCGGCGCCTGGGCGAGCGGCGCCTGGGCGATCGATGCCTGTGCGATCGGCGCCCGCTCGCACGGCGCCCGCTCGCACGGCGCCCGCGGCGCGCAGCACGGTCCGGAAGCCGCCGAGATGCTCCATGGTCAGGCTCCGGAGCACGTCGTCGCCGCTCAGGCCGGCGCCGAGCAGCGCGTCGATCTCCCGCCGGTTCAGCCCGACCGGCAGGGGGCCGTTGCCGAGGTCGGTGCCGTAGAGCACCTGCCCGCCGGCATGGTGGAAGCGGCGCAGATTGTCGACGGCGCGGTCGAAGTCGTCGGTCGGCTCGCCCCAGCCGTGGATGTCGAGGGTGCTGATCCACGCCATCCGCCCGGCCATGGCCGCGATCACCAGGTCGCCGAGGCGCTCGCTGAACGGCGTGTGCGCCAGGGCGTCCACGCCGGCCTCGAACGCGCGGAGCGCCTGGCCGGCCCCCTCGGCGTGGGCGATCACGGGGGCCCCGCGGTCGTGGGCGTGCGCGACTATCGCCGCGAGCGCCTCGCGCGGCAGCACCGGGCCGGCGTCGGCGTTCAGCGTCACCTTGATGACGGATGCCCCGAGCGCCAGCTGGTCATCGACGGCGGCCGCGGCATCCGTTGCCTGCGCCACGAACCGCACACTGCCTTCCGGGGCCCAGGACCGCTCGCTCGGGTAGCCGCCCGGCGCGGCGAGGAACGCTCCCGCGAACACGGCCTCCGGCAGCCGCGCTCCCGCTCCCGCTCCCGCGCCCGCGCCCGCTCCCGCTCCCGCGCCCGCTCCCGCCGAGTTCGACACTTGCGGTCGAGTTCGAGTGGCACGCGGGTCGAACTCGACCGGAACGGTCGTACTCGGCGACTCTCGCGACTCCGGCGCCGACTCCGACTCGCGCGACTCCGGCTCCGGCGGCGGCGGCGCCGGCGGCGTCCACCCGCCGAGGTCGAGGACGCGCGCGATCCCGCCCGCGGTGAGCGGCGCCGGGTCGATCAGCGCGAAATGCACATGCGCGTCGAGGAAGCCCGGGAGCACGGTGTCACTCACCGGTCCGGGCCTCAGGTTCCGAGTTCGGTGCGTACGGCGAACAGCTCGGGGAAGAAGGTCAGCTCGAGCGCCT
>DATISQ010000234.1:0-28076 GCA_035581905.1 Cryobacterium sp. | reverse complement strand
GGCGCCGCCGGCGCCGCCGGGAGCGCCACCGGGACGCTGGAAGGCACCCGGACGCTGACCGAAACCGGTCGGGCGCGGGGCCTGGCCGGGTCCACCCGGGCGAGGTGCTCCGGGCCGCGGGGCCGCGGGGCGAGGGATGTTGCTGGGCGAAGACGTGGAGGGTGGGCGCTGACCCATACCCTGCGCGCTCGCGAACGGGTTGTTGCCGGGGCGCGGGCTCGGGGTCTTGCCCATGCCCTGGTTGCTGGCGAACGGGTTGTTGCCCGGACGAGCTGCCGGCGGCTTCGGCACGGATGCACCGGGCTTGGCAGCGCCGGAGGTGCCGCCCTCGGTCTTGGCGACCGGGACATCCGTCGCGGGGACGGTCTCGGACACGACGGCGGCAGCGGCCGCCTTCTCGGCTGCAGCGGCCTTCTCGGCTGCCAGGGCCTTCTCGGCTGCCTGAGCCTGACGCTCGGCGACCGTGAGCGGGGCAGTCGGCATCGGCGGGGCGTCCGCGGCGGGAACAACCGCTTCGGGGACCTCGACGACGGGACGTGCACCCGGCTTGACGGCCAGCTTGGCCGGGGACGGGCGTGCGCCGCCCGGCTTCGCGGGGGTGGCCGCGGCGGCGGCGGGGGTGGTGCCGGCCGGGGCAGCGACGACGGCCGGAGCCGGCGTGCTCGAGCCATCGGCCTGCAGGGCGGCGCGCAGACGGCGCGCCACCGGGGGCTCAACGCTGCTGGACGGTCCCTTGACGAACTCGCCCATCTCTTTCAATTTGGCAAGGGCAACCTTGCTGTCGACTCCGAGCTCGCTAGCGATCTCGTGTACGCGTGGTTTCGCAGCCACAATTCTCCTGTTCCGGGCCTGCACCCGGAAAGGGGCAGACCGTTAGTAACGGACGGGTCTCATTTCGAGCCGCTCATTAGTTATCCATAAGCCTGTTCAGCCTGTTCTCTAGTTGATTCGCGTCCATTGAACTGGTCACGCGAAGGGCACGCCCGAAAGCATGTCGCCGCTGTGCGTCCTGGAAGCACGCGATAGTGGGATGCAACCACGCGCCTCGCCCAGGCAGAGTGGCGGTTTCATCCACCACGAGTTCCGATTCTCGGGCTACGACCCTCAATAGTGAGGACCGCGGAGCGCGCGAACGGCATCCAATGCACGTTCTAACGGAATCCATCGTACCCCCTATTCCGTGTCCTCCAGAATGCTGTCCGGCTGGATGTCGATTTTCGCACCCGTGAGCTTCGCCGCGAGGCGTGCATTCTGGCCTTCCTTGCCGATCGCCAGCGACAGCTGGTAGTCGGGAACGAGGGCTCGGACGGCCTTGATCGACTCGTCGATCACGTAGGAGCTGGTGACCTTCGCCGGCGACAGGGCGCTGGCGACGAAGGTGGCCAGGTCGGGCGAGTAGTCGACGATGTCGATCTTCTCGTTGTTGAGCTCCACGGTGACGGCACGAACACGCTGGCCGAGTTCGCCGATGCAGGCGCCCTTCGCGTTGACGCCGGGCTCGGTGGCGCGGACGGCCATCTTGGTGCGGTGACCGGCTTCACGGGCCAGTGAGACGATCTCGACGACGCCGCTGGCGATCTCCGGCACCTCGAGGGCGAAGAGGCGACGCACCAGCGACGGGTGCGTGCGCGACACGGTGATCTGCGGCCCCTTGAGACCCTTGCCGACGGCGGTGACATAGACGCGGATGCGCTGCCCGTGCACGTAGCTCTCGCTCGGCACCTGCTCTTCGGGCGGCAGGATCGCTTCGATCGTGCCCAGGTCGACGTGGATCATGCGCGGGTTCGGACCCTGCTGGATGATCCCGGCGACGATCTCGCCCTCGCGGCCCTTGAACTCCCCGAGCACGGCGTCATCGGCCAGGTCGCGCAGACGCTGGTTGATGACCTGCTTGGCTGCGAAGGCAGCGATGCGGCCGAAATCGGTGGGGTTGTCGACGGCTTCGCCGATGACGTTGCCCTCTTCATCGTGTTCGGGCACAAAAATGTCGACGTGGCCGGTCTTGCGGTCGAGTACGACGCGCGCTTCCGGCTCTTCCTCGACGGCCTGCTTCTCGCTGGCTCCACCCTGCTGGGTGTGCTTCACGTAGGCCGTCAGAATTGCTTGCTCAATAATCTGCACGAGTTCCTCGAAGGGAATCTCTTTCTCGCGCTCCAACTGCCGCAACACGCTGAGGTCGATGTCCATGGCCGGCCTCCTCTATTCAGATCTTGCCGCCGCGAAACTGCGCAGCGGGCTCGTCCTAGGCTAGCCGAATCCGTAGGGCCCCGTCACCCGGACGAGGCCCGCCCCACGCCGAAATTGTCGGCGCCTCGGCACCCGTGCGGCGCTACGCTAAGCGGATGACCGCCGATTCCGTCTCCGACAATGCTGAACAGGTTGCACGCACCGCCGAGAGCAGCCGCACTTTTCAGATGCTGGCCCGGGCCGGTTACGCGGTGAACGGCCTGCTGCACGTCATGATCGGCGCCATCGCCATCAGCGTGGCCATGGGTGCGGATGAGGGGTCGGCAGACCAGTCGGGCGCACTCGGCCAGCTGGCCCGCACCCCCGGCGGCGTGTTCGTGCTGTGGACGGTGGTGCTCGGGCTGGCCTCGCTCGGCCTCTGGTACCTGGTGCAGGCATTCCTCGTGCCCGCGCGGGATCCGAAACGCAAGTGGGCGCACCGCGTAGTTCTGATCGGCAAGGGTGTCGTCTTCCTGTTCATCGCGGGAACGGCGTTCACGTTCGCTCGTGGGGCTTCGTCGAGCTCGTCGGAGACCGCCAGCGACTCCACCGCGATGTTGCTGTCGATTCCCGGCGGCGTCGTTCTGCTCTTCGTCGCCGGCCTGGTCGTGGTCGTGATCGGCGGCGTCTTCGTTCACCGCGGCGCCACCCATGGGTTCACCGACAAAATCACGGTGCCCCGCGGCCCGACCGGCACGGTGGTCGTCACCCTCGGCACCGTGGGCTACATCGCGGAGGGCATCGCGCTGGCAACCGTGGGCATCCTCTTCACGCTTGCGGCGTTCACGCTCGACCCGGACAAGGCCACCGGAATGGATGGCGCGCTGAAATCACTCGTCGCCCTGCCGTTCGGGGCGCCGATCCTGGTGCTGGTCGGCGCCGGCCTGATCGCCTACGGCGTGTACTGCTTCGCCCGGGCCCGGCTCGCCCGCCTCTGATCTGGCCCTCGCGGCTCAGGTTGCGGAAGCGGGCGCACGGTAGAACCTGCGCCCGCTTCCCCAGGATGCGCCGCGGACGCCGGAGCGCAGCGGGGCATCCGTCGGTCAGGCGAAGCTGGCGGCCAGCTCGGCGACGGCCACCTGAGTGCGTTCCCCGGAGCGGCGGTCCCAGAGTTCGACGATGCCGTCGGCGGCACCGCGGCCCACGATGACGATGACGGGGATGCCGATCAGTTCCGCATCGCCGAACTTGACGCCGGGCGACACCTTGCGGCGGTCGTCGTAGAGCACGTCGCGGTGGGCGCCCTCGAGCATGTCGACGACGGTTCCGGCGGTCTCGAAGACGACCTCGTCGCGGCCGGTGGCGATCACGTGCACGTCGAACGGCGCGACCGTCTCGGGCCAGATCAGGCCCTTCGGGTCGTTGTTCAGTTCGGCGATGGTGGCGAGGATGCGGGTGACGCCGATGCCGTAGGAACCCATCGTGACCGTGACGAGCTTGCCGTTCTCGTCGAGAACCTTGAGCCCGAGCGCCTCGGCGTACTTGCGGCCGAGCTGGAAGACGTGGCCGATCTCCATGCCGCGGGCGAGTTCCACCGGGCCGGATCCATCGGGGGCCGGGTCGCCGGGGCGCACCTCGGCGGCCTCGATGGTCCCGTCCAGCACGAAGTCGCGGTCGGCGACGAGCCCGAACACGTGGCGGCCGGGCTCGTTCGCGCCGGTGATCCACTCGGTGCCCGGCACGACGCGCGGGTCGACCAGGAAACGGATGCCGGTGGCCGACTTTTCGCCGAGCACCGCTCCGCTCGCGGACCAGGGCCCGATGTAGCCCTTGACCAGTCCGGGGAACCTGGCGAAGTCCGTTTCGTTCGCGGCCTCCACCTCGGCGGGGGCGACGGCCACCTCGACGCGCTTGAGGTCCACCTCGCGGTCGCCGGGGAGGCCGATCACCAGGAGCTCACGGGTGCCGTCGGGCTGGATGAGCGCGAGGACGACGTTCTTGAGCGTGTCCGCGCCGGTCCAGGCGCGGCCGTCGGGACGCGGGTGGTCGCTGTTGGCGCGGTCGACGAGGGTCTGGATGGTGGGGGTGTCCGGGGTGTCGTAGACCTCGGCGGCGGGGAAGCCGGCCCAGTCGATCGACGGCGGGACGACCGTGCGGAACGCCTCGATGTTGGCCGCGTAGCCGCCGGCCGAGCGAACGAAGGTGTCCTCACCGACCGGGGTCGGGTGCAGGAACTCTTCGCTCTTGGATCCGCCCATCGCGCCGGCGTCCGCCTGCACGATGACGTATTCGAGGCCGAGCCGGGTGAAGATGCGCTCGTAGGCGTCGCGCTGGGCCTGGTAGCTCGTGTCGAGGCCGGCATCCGTGTAGTCGAAGGAGTAGGCATCCTTCATCGTGAACTCGCGGCCGCGCAGCAGGCCGCCGCGGGACCGGGCCTCGTCGCGGTACTTGTCCTGGATCTGGAAGATCGACAGGGGCAGGTCCTTGTAGGAGCTGTACAGGTCTTTCACGAGGAGGGTGAAGACCTCTTCGTGGGTGGGGGCGAGGAGCATGTCGCTGCCCTTGCGGTCTTTGAGCCGGAAGAGGCCGTCACCGTACTCGTCCCAGCGGCCCGTGATCTCGTATGGCTCGCGCGGCAGCAGGGCCGGGAAGTGCACCTCGAAGGCTCCGGCAGCGGCCATCTCCTCACGCACGATCGTCTCGATCTTGGCTTTGACGCGCAGGCCGATCGGCAGCCACGCGAAGATCCCGGGGGCCTGGCGGCGGATGTAACCGGCGCGCACCAGAAGGCGGTGGCTGGAGACCTCGGCGTCCGAGGGGTCTTCGCGGAGGGTACGGAGGAAGTAGTTGGACATACGAATAGGCACGTCCCCACTTTACGGCGCGCAGGGAGACTCGACCGACGGATGCCGCATCCGCCGAGTTGCGGATAGAACACCCCCGTGCGCGCAACGAGGGTGTTTTGTCCGCAACTCGCGGGGGGGCAGCGGCTGGGGAGAGGGTGGGCGTGCTAGTTGGCGCCGACCGTCACGACGGGGGCACCGAGGGAGTCCTCACTCGGCGGCATCTCGGCTGCCATGCGGTTGGCCTCTTCGATCAGGGTGGCGACGATCTCCGACTCCGGCACGGTCTTGATGACCTCGCCGCGCACGAAGATCTGGCCTTTGCCGTTGCCCGACGCCACACCGAGGTCGGCGTCGCGGGCCTCACCCGGTCCGTTCACGACACAGCCCATCACGGCGACCCGAAGCGGCACGGTCATGCCCTCGAGGCCATCGGTGACGTCGTTGGCAAGCTTGTACACATCGACCTGGGCGCGGCCGCAACTGGGACAGGACACGATCTCGAGCTTGCGCTCGCGCAGGTTGAGCGACTGCAGGATCTGCAGTCCCACCTTGATCTCCTCCGCCGGGGGCGCGCTCAGTGACACCCGGATGGTGTCCCCGATGCCCTCGCCGAGCAGGATGCCGAAAGCCGTGGCGCTCTTGATGGTGCCCTGGAACGACGGTCCGGCCTCGGTGACGCCGAGGTGCAGGGGCCAGTCGCCGCGCTCGGCGAGCAGGCGGTAGGCCTTGACCATGATCACCGGGTCGTTGTGCTTGACGGAGATCTTGAAGTCGTGGAAGTCGTGCTCCTCGAACAGGCTCGCTTCCCAAACGGCGCTTTCGACGAGCGCCTCCGGCGTGGCCTTGCCGTACTTCTGCAGCAGGCTCGGCTCGAGCGAGCCGGCGTTGACGCCGATGCGGAGGGAGACTCCGGCGGCCTTGGCCGCGGCGGCGATCTTGCCGACCTGGTCGTCGAACTTGCGGATGTTGCCGGGATTGACGCGCACGGCGGCGCAGCCGGCATCGATCGCGGCGAACACGTAGCTGGGCTGGAAGTGGATGTCGGCGATGACCGGGATCTGGCTCTTCGCCGCGATGATCGGCAGCACCTCGGCGTCGTCGCGGGTGGGCACGGCAACGCGCACGATGTCGCAACCGGAGGCCGTGAGCTCGGCGATCTGCTGCAGGGTCGCGTTGATGTTCGTGGTCGGCGTCGTCGTCATCGACTGCACGCTCACGCGCGCGTCACCGCCGACGAGCACCTTGCCGACCTTGATCTGACGCGTCTTGCGACGCGGAGCGAGTACTTCAGGTACTTTGGGCATTCCCAGGTTGATTGCGGCCACGGCGATAGCTTACGCGCCCGGCCCGAGCACAATCTGAACGGATGCCGGGTGGTTCCGGGGAGCCTCGACCACCGCCGCAACCCCTCTCCACAACAACCGATCGGCCCGACAAAGGAGCCCAGCCCATGAACACCAGTACCGCGAACGACAGTGCCGCGAACGACAACGCCGTCGTCATCCTCGCTGGCTCGCGCACACCGCAGGGTCGGGTGAACGGCCAGCTCTCCGGCCTCACCGCCGTGCAACTGGGCACCGCCGCCATCACCGGTGCGCTGGCTCGGGCCGGCCTCGCACCCGACCAGGTGCAGTTCGTGCTGATGGGCCAGGTCCTGCAGGCAGGCTCCGGTCAGAACCCGGCCCGGCAGAGCGCCATCGGCGCCGGCATCCCGTGGAACGTTCCGGCGATGACCCTGAACAAGGTCTGCCTCTCGGGGCTGGCCGCCGTGATCGACGCGGCCCGGCTCATCCGTCTCGGTGAAGCGGATGTCGTCGTCGCGGGCGGGCAGGAATCGATGTCGAACGCACCGCACCTGCTGCCCGGCTCACGCAAGGGCTGGGCCTACGGCAGCGTCACCATGCTCGACCACGCTGCGCACGACGGGCTGACGGATGCCTTCGACGGCCTCACGATGGGACTCTCCACCGAGCAGGTCAACGGGCGTCGCGGCCTGCAACGCGCGGACCAGGACGCCATCGCGGCCGCCTCGCACCAGCGCGCCGCCCAGGCAACCGCGAACGGTGTCTTCGACGACGAGATCACGCCGATCGGCGTTCCGCAGCGGAAGGGCGAGCCGCTGCTGGTCGCCGCCGACGAGGGGGTGCGCGGCGACAGCACCGCGGAGACATTGAGCCGGCTGCGCCCCGCATTCAGCGCGGACGGCACCATCACGGCCGGCAACTCGTCGCCGCTCAGCGACGGTGCCACCGCGCTCGTGCTGTGCAGCCGCCGCTACGCCGAAGAGCACGGGCTGAGTTGGCTGGCGGTGGTGGAGGCCTCCGGCCAGGTCGCCGGACCGGACAACTCGCTGCACTCCCAGCCGGCGAACGCGATCCACCGGGCGTTGCAGCGCCAGGGCTGGGCGGCCGGCGAGCTCGACCTGGTCGAGATCAACGAGGCCTTCGCCGCGGTGTCGCTCGAGTCGACCCGGGAGCTCGGACTCTCCCCCGACCAGGTCAACATCCACGGCGGCGCGATCGCCCTCGGGCATCCGATCGGGGCCTCGGGCGGCCGCCTCGCGCTGCACGCGGCGCTCGAACTGGCCCGGCGCGGCGGCGGCAAGGCGGCCGTCGCCCTCTGCGGCGGCGGCGGCCAGGGTGAGGCGCTGCTGCTCTCCCGGTAGCGGGAGCCGCCGCGGGTCAGCCGAAGATGCTGATCGGTTTGACGATGTCCGCGTAGATGAGCAGCAGGCTCATCCCGCCCAGCACGACCACGACGGCGAAGGTGAGCGGCATCAGTTTCGCCGTGTCGACCGGGCCCGGGTCGGCGCGTTTGAACAGCTTGGCGACCTGGCGCCGCAGCCCTTCCCAGAGCGCGCCGGCGACGTGTCCGCCGTCGAGCGGCATCAGCGGCACCAGGTTGAACACGAACAGGGCCACGTTGAGCGAGGCGAGGAGCCCCAGCATGCTCGCGATCTTGCTGTTCACCGGGATGGCGTCGATGCTGGCGATCTCGCCGGCGACGCGGCCGACGCCGACCACGCTGATCGGGCCGTTGGGGTCGCGCTCCTCCGGTCCGAAGGCCGCGTTGGCGATGTCGATCATGCGCTGCGGAAGGTTCGCGATCATGTGCACGACGGCAGTGATGTTCTCACCCACCGCGGGCAGGACGGAGGTCGCCGGCTGCGGCACGAGCTCGCCCGCCGGGCCGATTCCGACGAAGCCGACCTCCTGGGTCATCGGCTCACCGGCGGCATCCTCCTCAACCTGGCCGTCGGCATCCATGACGTAGCGTTCGGTGAGTTTCGGGGTGATGGTCAGGGTCTGCTGCGTGCCGTCACGTTCGACGACGACGGCGAGCGGGATGCCCGGCGACTCGCGGATGATCTCGGTGGACTGGTCCCAGCTGTCGATGGGGGTGCCGCCCATGCTGACCAGGCGATCGCCCGGTTTCAGGCCGGCCGCCGCGCCGGGCGCCTTCTCGTCGGTCGGTTCGCAGGTCTGCCGGGTGCTCGTGGCGGGCAGCACGCACTCGGAGACGCTGCCGACGGTGGTGCTGACCTGGGCCGTGCCGAACCCCATCAGGAGCACGGCGAAGAGAACGACGGCGATCAGGAGGTTCATCGTCGGCCCGCCGAGCATGATGATCACGCGCTTGAAGACGGGCAGGCGGTAAAACGCGCGGTGGTCCTCGCCCTCGCCGATGGTGTCCGCGCTGGACTGGCGGGCGTCGTCGACCATGGTCGCCAAGGCGCTGGGCTTCTTCTCCGGGGCACCCTCCTGCACGAGCTGGTTGAAGAAGCCGGTGCTGGATGCCTGCACCTTGCCGCCCGCTTTGGCGGGCGGGAACATGCCGATCATGGCGATATAACCGCCTAGCGGGATGGCTTTCACGCCGTATTCGGTCTCACCCTTGCGGCGAGACCACAGGGTGGGGCCGAAGCCGATCATGTACTGGGTGACCTTGACGCCGAAGAGCTTGGCGGGAAGCAGATGGCCGATCTCGTGCAGTCCGATCGACAGGGCAAGGCCGACCACGACGATCAGAACGCCCAAAATATACAGCAGCACGGTTTCCACAGTCGTAGATTACCCACTCCACCCTGCGAGGGCGCTGGCTGTTCTCCAGACAAGGTGTGGTTTGCTTGACTTCCGGATCCATGAGGAGGTCCCCTCTGTCCAAGCAATCCACCGTCGGCCCCATCGGCATCAGCCTGGCCGACCGTTTTCGCATCGACGCTCTCATCGGGACGGGCGGGATGGCATCCGTCTACCGGGCCACCGATCTCTTTCTGGGACGCACGGTTGCCGTGAAGTTGTTCCGCCTCGACACGGCCGACGACGCCGGGCCGGAGCGCCAGAGCGGCGAGGTCACGGTTCTCGCAAGCCTCAACCACTTCGCCCTCGTCACCCTGTTCGACGCCGGCACCGCCGTCATCGACGGCGTCTCACGCACCTTCATCGTGATGGAGCTCGTGGACGGCACGGACCTGCGCAGCAAGATCGCCGCCGGCGCCCTGAACCCCCACGAGGTGGCAGCCATGGGCGCCGACCTCGCCGAGGCGCTGCACTATGTGCACGCGCAGGGCATCATCCACCGCGACATCAAGCCGGCGAACGTGCTGCTCGCGCCGTCGGGCTTCCCCGGCCGCGCCATGCACGCCAAACTCGCCGACTTCGGCATCGCCCGCCTCTTCGACGCGACCCGCCTCACCGCGACCGGGTCTCTGCTCGGCACGGCCGGCTACCTCAGCCCCGAGCAGGCTCTCGGCAGCACGATCGGCCCGCCCAGCGACGTCTACTCGCTCGGGCTGGTGCTGCTCGAATGCCTCACCGGCGAGCGCGCCTTCACCGGAACGGCGATCGAATCGGCGATGGCCAGGCTGCAGCGCCAGCCGTATATCCCGGCCGAGCTCGGCCAGGGGTGGGCTGCCGTGATCACCGGGATGACCATCCGCGAGCCGGCCGACCGGCTCAGCGCGGGCGACGCCGCCGTGCAGCTGCGGCGTCTCGTCAGCGGCGCCGGCCCCGACGACGCCACGGAGTCCCTGGCGGCCACTGCCGTTCTGGGATCCACCGAAATCCTCGACCCCACCGCGATCCTGGGCGCCGGCGAAGCCCTGGCACCCACCCAGGTTCTGGGAGCCAGTGAGACCCTGGATCCGACGGCGGTCCTGCCGTCCACCGAATCCCACGCGCCCACCGCTGTCCTGGAGCCCACCGCGGTCCTGGGCGCCACGAAGGTCATGGCTGCCCCGACTCCAGCCACGGATGCCCCCACCGAGTTCCTGACGCCGGCCGGCGCTCCGGCCCGCTCACCGGGCAGCGCGGCCGAACGACCTCCGGGCAGCGCCCGCACCGCCACGACCACTCCCCCCTGGCGCCGCCCCCGGCTGCTCGTGTCACTGGGAGTCCTGGCCGCGCTCATTGTGCTCGCCGTGGTGGTCTTCGCCCCCCGTGCGGCCGAACCGGCCGCGCCCGCCGCCACCTATCCGGCCGTCGAGGGGTCTCTCGGCACAAATCTGAAGCAGCTCCAGGAAAGCGTGACGCCATGATGCCCCGAGCCCGCCTGACCATCGCGCTGGCTGCGGTCATGTTCGTCGCGTCCGCCCTGACCGGGTGCGGGGGCACGCCTCCCGACCTGCAGCAGGGCACCGCCACCCAGTTGCAGACCGGGGTGCAGAGTGTCACCGCGGCCGCCGCGGCGGGCGACTTCGCGGCCGCCCAGGCGTCGCTCGAGGCCGTTCAGGCCGACCTCTTGACCGCGGCCGCGGCGGACCAGGTGAGCGCCGCCCGCGCGGCCGACATCCAGTCGGCCCTCAACCTGGTGTCCGCCGACCTGGCCTCGGCGATCGAGGCGAGCAAGCCGAAGCCGACCGTGGCGCCGGAGCCGACCCCGGCCCCCGATGAGCCGACGTCCGTTGACAAGGGGGACGACAAGGACAACGGTAAGTGCAAGAAGAAGGACGAGGACTGCGAGGACGACGGAGACGACGGAGACGACTAGCGTCGGCCCCACTCAGGAGGATTCATGTCCCAGCACCTGGTCGTCGGTGCCGGAATGGTCGGACGCCCGCTTGCCGAGCGCCTGGCCGGGCGGGGCGACCAGGTCACCGTCGGAACCCGCTCCGGCGCCACCGTCGATGGGGCCGAGTCGATCGTGCTGAACGCCGGGGACGCCCCGGCGTTCACTCGGGCGGCTACCGGCGTGTCGACGATCTTCCTGTGCACCAACCCGCGGTACACCGACTGGCCCACCCAGTGGCCGCCGATCATCGACGCGGCGATCGAGGCGGCATCCGTCACCGGGGCGCGCCTCGTCGTGATGGGCAACCTCTACCCGTACGGGTCGCCGACCGGGACGATGACCGAGCATTCGCCGGAGACGACCACCGAGACGAAGGGGCTCGTGCGACAGAATGCGTGGCACCGGGTGCGGGGCGCGAACGACCGCGGCGAGATCAGGGCCGTTGAAGTGCGGGCGAGCGACTACTTCGGGCCGGGCGTCGTCGGCACCGCTCACCTGGGCGATCGGTTTTTCACCGCCATCCTGGAGTCGAAGACCGCCCGGGTCGTGGGCCGGCCCGGACGCGTGCACAGCTGGAGTTACCTGCCCGACATCGTGACGACCCTGGTGGCCGCCGCTGACCACCAGGGCGAGTGGGGCCGGCTCTGGCATGTGCCGAGCACGGCCGTCACCCGCAACGACATCGCCGACCAGCTCAACCGCCGGTACGGCACGCACGGCACGGTGGCGGGGTACCCGCAGTGGCTGCTCAAATCGCTCGGCACGCTGAACCCGATGATGCACGAGATCTGGGCCTCGAGTTACCAGTTCATGGTGCCCTACATCATCGGTTCCGCCGAGACCGAGCGCGAGCTCGGCATCGGCAAGACCCCCTGGGCGAATGCCCTCGCCACCACCGCGGACAGCTACCGCACCTCGACGATCACGGCCTGACCGGTCAGCGCACGTGTTTCGAGGTCCCGTTCCTCAGCGGGCGAGCAGCTTGTCCGCCGCGGCGCGGGCCCAGGCCTCGGCGCCGGCCAGCGACTCCCGAGTGAGCGGGCCGTCCTGCTCGTGCCGCTCGACGACGCGCTGGATGGTGTCGACGATGTCCAGGAACCCGATGGTGCCGGCGTGGAACGCCGCCACAGCCTGCTCGTTGGCCGCGTTGAACACCGCCGGGTAGGTACCGCCCGCGCGCCCCACCTGCTTGGCCAGGTCGACGGCCGGGAAAGCCGTCGTGTCGAGGGGTTCGAAGGTCCAGTTCTGCGGCACGGTCCAGTCGATCGGGGCCCCGACCGCCGCAACCCGGTTCGGCCAGTCCAGCCCGAGCGAGATCGGCAGCCGCATGTCCGGCGGCGACGCCTGGGCGATCGTGGATCCGTCGATGAACTCGACCATGGAGTGCACCACCGACTGGGGGTGCACGACCACGTCGATGCGCTCGTATTCCACGTCGAAGAGAAGGTGCGCCTCGATCACCTCGAGGCCCTTGTTGACCAGGGTGGCAGAGTTGGTCGTGACGACGAGCCCCATGTCCCAGGTGGGGTGCGCGAGCGCCTCCGCCGGCGTGACGTCGGCAAGCTGCCCGCGGCGGCGGCCCCGGAACGGGCCCCCGGATGCCGTCAGCACCAGGCGTCGCACCTCGCCGGCCGTTCCCGAGCGGAGCGCCTGGGCGATGGCGGAGTGCTCGGAGTCGACGGGCACGATCTGTCCCGGCGCCGCCAGCGATTTCACGAGGTCGCCGCCGACGATGAGCGATTCCTTGTTGGCCAGTGCGAGCGTGCGCCCGGCCCGCAGCGCGGCGAGGGTCGGGCCGAGGCCCACCGAGCCCGTGATGCCGTTGAGCACGACGTCGGCTTCCACATCGCGCACGAGCTCTTCGGCCTCGTCGGCGCCGAGCGCCGTGTGCTCGACCTCGAACCGGTCGGCCTGCTCGTCCAGCAGGGTGCGGTTGCTGCCGGCGGACAGCCCGACCACCTCGAACCGGGTCGGGTTACTCCGAATGACGTCGAGGGCCTGGGTGCCGATGGAGCCGGTCGACCCGAGAATTACTACTCGTCTGCGCATCCTGCAATTTTAGGTGGCACCGTCGCCTTTCGTGCCGGAGCGTACCGTGACGGTAGGGTCCAAGGATGACCGGTGCCGAAGAAAACCCCCAGGATGTGACGTCCGCCGACCTGCCGGCGGAGGAATCGGAGCCCACGAAGCGCCCCGGATTCGTCTATTTCCTCGGTTACGGCATCATGGCGCCGATCGCCCGGCTGGTCTTCCGCCCGACCATCACCGGCCGGGAGAACATCCCGCGCACCGGTCCCGTCATCCTGGCCAGCAACCATCTGTCGTTCATCGACAGCATCGTCATCCCGCTGGTCGCACCGCGGCGCGTGCAGTTCCTGGCCAAGTCCACCTATTTCACCGGCACCGGGTTCAAGGGTTTCGTCTCGCGCACCTTCTTCACCTCGATCGGAGCGGTCGGGGTGGAGCGCGGTGCGGGGCAGGCCGCCCAGGACGCGCTCGATGCGGGCCGCAGCATCCTCGAGTCCGACTGCGCGTTCGCGATCTACCCGGAGGGGACCCGTTCCCTCGACGGCCGCCTGTACAAGGGCCGCACCGGCGTGGCCTGGCTCGCCCTCACCACGGGGGCCGTCGTGGTTCCGGTCGGACTGATCGGCACGCAGGAGATCCAGCCGGTGGGCGCGAAATTTCCGCGCATCCGCAAGATCACGGTCGCTTTCGGGGAGCCCCTCGAGCTGAGCCCGCACGGCTCCGCGGAGTCCGGCAAGGCCAGGCGGGCCGCGACCGACGAGATCATGACCGCGATCCATGCCCTGTCCCGTCAGGAACTGGCCGGGAAATACAACGAGTCGCCGCCCTCGGGCACGCTGCAGAAGATCGCCGACCGGGTCTTCCCGCGCGAGCGGGTCTAGCTGCCTGCACGAAATGCAGAGGTGGAACGCTAGCCCGGGGACGGCTGCTCCGCTTCCGACATGAGGCCCAGCTGCTGCATGACAGCCAAGGTGTCGTAGCGGTCCCACATCTCCGCCAGCTTGCCACCACTGAAACGGTAGACGGTGATGCCCTCCATCACCATCGGCCTTCCGGTGGGCGGACCGTACTCGTCCGACGATCCCGTGTGGGTGCCGCGAACCGTGTAGCGGCTGACCACTTTGTCCCCTTCGGCGACGACGTCCTCGATTGTCACGCTCGTGTCCGGGAAGGCAGCCAGGAATGTGGCGAGGTACCGTTTGAATTCCTCAACGCCTCGCACGTCTGCATCTGGTTCGTGGGCAATCACGTCGTCCGCGATGAACTCCTCGATGGAGTCGAGGCGCCCTTGGCCGTACACCTCGTCCCAGGCGCGGCGCAACAGGGCCTTGTTCTCGTCGGCAGACATCGGAGCCTCCCTTCGGTGGGGCGTTTTCGCACTTTCCCCGCAGCATAACCAGCGGGGCGAGGGGTCACTAGGCGCGGGTTCGCCCAGGGCCGGGGCCTTCCGGGCCGGATCTCGGCCGGCCGAGCCGAGCATCCGGTGCCCGGAAACACCGCGGAAACGGGCGCGACCTAAGCTGGGGGTATGTCTGACAAGTATTCGGTACCCCAGGAGCGCAAGCTCGTCACGGCCCTTCCCGGCCCCAAGTCGGTCGAATTGCAGGAACGCCGCCTGCGCGCGGTTTCCCGCGGTGCCGGCACGCTGGCGAACATCTATATGGATCACGGAGCCGGGGCGATCCTCGTCGACGTGGACGGCAACCAGATCATCGACCTCGGTTGCGGCATCGGCGTGACCACCATCGGCCACGCGAACGACGAGGTGGCTGCGGCCGCGGCCGCGCAGGCCGCCAAGCTCACCCACACCCTGTTCACGGTCACCCCGTACGAGAATTATGTCGCGGTCGCGGAGAAGCTCGCCGAGATCACCCCGGGCGACTTCGAGAAGCGATCCATCCTGGTGAACACCGGTGCGGAAGCGGTGGAGAACGCCGTGAAGATCGCCAGCAAGTTCACCGGCCGCCGTGCCATCGTGGCTCTCGACCACGCCTTCCACGGTCGCACCAACCTGACCATGGCGATGACGTACCGCCCCTGGCCGGAGCGCGCCGGAATGGGACCGTTCCCCGGCGAGATCTACAGCGTGCCGACCAGCTACCCGTACCGTGACGGACTGACCGGCGAAGAGGCCGCCGAGAAGACCATCGACTACATCAACACCCACATCGGCGCCACCGAAATCGCCGCCTTCTTCATCGAGCCGGTCCAGGGTGACGGCGGTATCGTCATCCCCGCCCCCGGATTCTTCAAGCGCCTCAGCGAGTTCTGCACCGAGAACGGCATCGTCTTCGTCTCCGACGAGATCCAGGCCGGCATCGCCCGCACGGGCACCTGGTACGGCATCGAGCACCACGATGTGGTGCCGGACCTCGTCACCACGGCCAAGGGAATCGCCGGCGGGTTCCCACTCGCCGCCGTCACCGGCCGCGCCGACATCATGGACTCCGTGCAGCCCGGCGGCATTGGCGGCACCTTCGGCGGCAACCCGGTCTCGACCGCGGCCGCCCTCGCCGTCTTCGACCTGATCGAGCGCGATGACCTGCTCGGCGAGGCGCAGCGCGTCGAGAAGGCCCTCTGGGCGCGCATCGGCGACTGGCCGAAGCGGTTCTCGGTGGTGGGCGACGTGCGCGGCAAGGGCGCGATGTTCGGGGTGGAGCTCGTTCACCCGGGTACGACCACGCCGTACCCCGAGGCCCTCACCGCGATCATCAAGCACGCGACCACCAACGGCGTCATCGTCCTCGATGCCGGCAGCTGGGACTCCGTGCTGCGCATCATGCCGTCGGTCGTCATCTCCGAGGCGCTGATCGACGACGCCGCCTCCGTGATCGAGGAAACCCTCACCGCGCTGTCCGGCCTGTAGCACCTGGCTCCGCTCATCTGGGCGCATGGCGGCCGGCCGGCAACCCGGGCCGGCCGTTCGCGTCCCGGTGGTTGAAAACTCCAGCCCATCGCGGCATCCGTCTCAGCCGCATCCGGCGTTCGTGGCGCACCCTGTGGAACCCGGCGCACGGTGGAACGTACGCCCGCTTCCACAGGGTGCGCCTCGACGGGAGCAGGTCTCGGCAGGCTCGACCACCGGCGGCTCGACCGCCGGCGGCTCGACCGGCGGCGTCAGGCGCCGGTGACGGCCACGGTGACCGGCTCGTGCACGACCTTGAAATTCACGGATGCGCCGATGAAGCAGAGCCGGGCGGCCTCCGCGTGCAGAGACTGCGCGAGTTCGACCTGGCCGGGATCGGCAACCGTGACGCGCGGTCGCAGGGTCGCCTCGGTGAAGTGGCCGCCGCCATCCGTCGTCTGGACCATGGACCCGACTGCTCCGTCGGCGTAGGCGACGACCTGCACCCCGTGCTTCACGGCGACGTGCAGGTAGCTCATCAGGTGGCACTCGCTGAGCGCGGCGAGCAGCAGCTCCTCGGGGTTCCACCGGTCGGCGTCCCCGTGGAAGGCCGGATCGGCCGATCCACTGATCGGCGCCTTGCCGGTCGCTGTGATCAGGTGGTCCCGGCCGTAGTCCCGGTAGCCGCTCGTGCCGGTGCCCCGGTTGCCTGTCCAGGCGATGTTCACGGCGTAGTGGTGTGCACCGATCACGGCGCCTCCTTCGATGTGCGCGGCCTTGCCGGCCGATACGGGGCCCGCAAGGGGCCGTTACACGGCCAGGGAACCGATTGTCGCAGCATTTCGCCGCGCCTCCCGTCGCACTGATCGGTAAACTGGATCAATCATGACTGACACGCTGACGCCTTCGACCTCCCCGTCCACCTCCGCCGCACCGGTTCACACGGTGCCGCAGGAACGAAAGATCGTGACCGCGATCCCGGGTCCGCGCTCGAAAGAACTCCAGCAGCGCCGGCTCGCCGTGGTCTCCGGCGGCGTCGCCTCCGCTCTCCCCGTCTACATCGCGAAGGCGAACGGCGCCATCCTCGTCGACGTCGACGGCAACCAGTTCATCGACCTGGGCGCCGGCATCGGCGTGACCACGATCGGTCACACCGAGACCAGCGTGGTCGCGGCCGCCGTCGAACAGACCCAGGACTTCATCCACACCCTCTTCACCATCACGCCCTACGAGGAGTACGTGCGCGTCTGCGAGCTGCTCGCCGAGCACACCCCCGGCGATTTCCCGAAGAAGTCGGTGCTGATCAACTCGGGTGCCGAGGCCGTCGAGAACGGCGTGAAGATCGCCCGCAAGCACACCGGGCGCCGCGCCGTCGCCGTGCTCGACCACGCCTACCACGGCCGCACAGTGCTGACCATGGCCATGAACTACAAGGCCATGCCCTACGCGACCGGCTACGGCCCCCTCGCCAGCGACGTCTACCACGCCCCCAGCTCCTACCCGTATCACGATGGCCTGAGCGGTGCGGATGCCGCGGCGCGCACGATCGCGTACCTCGAGAAGGTTGTCGGACCCACCGACCTGGCCTGCCTGGTCGTCGAGCCCATTCAGGGTGAGGGCGGCTTCATGGTTCCGGCCGAGGGCTACTTCAATGCCCTGCAGACCTGGTGCACGGCGAACGGCGTCGTGATGATCGCCGACGAGATCCAGAGCGGCATGGCCCGCACCGGAAAGTACTATGCCAGCGAGCACTTCGGCTGGACCCCCGACCTCGTGCTCACCGCCAAGGGCATCGCCGGCGGCATGCCGCTGGCCGCCGTCACCGGCCGCGCCGAGATCATGGATTCCTCGCAGCCCGGCGGCCTCGGCGGCACCTTCGGCGGGAACCCGGTCTCCTGCGCCGCCGCCATCGCGGTGTTCGAGTCGATCGAGCGGAACGGCCTGCTCGCCGAGGGTGTGCGCATCGAGAACACCCTGCGTGCCGGCCTCGGGGCGCTCAAGGAGAAGTACGACATCATCGGCGAGATCCGCGGCCACGGCGCCATGATCGCGATCGAGCTCGTGCAGCCGGGCACCGGTGACACGGAGAAGGCGCCGAACGCCCACGCCGTGTCGTCCATCGCCGCCTACGCCGCCCAGCACGGCGTTCTGCTGCTCACCGCCGGAACCTACGGCAACGTGCTGCGCTTCCTGCCGAGCCTGGCCGTGAGCGACGCTCTCCTGAACGATGCCCTCTCGGTCATCGACGACGCCATCGCCGCGCTCTAAGCGCGCCGCGACGTGACAACGACATTCGAGCTGCCCGTCCACGCCGGTCAGACGTTCACCGTGACCGACGCCGTCGAACTGGCCGTGGTCGAGCGCAGCGGGTTCGTCGAGTCCCGGCATGCGGGCAGCGCGGTCGTGCTCACCAGCGAGGGCGCGGTCCTCCGCGCTCTCGGCGACGTGACCACTCCGATCTTCCCGCGCTCGTCGATGAAGCCCTTCCAGGCCATCGCCGTGATGGCCAGCGGGGTGACCCTGCGCGGGGAGGACGCGGCCATCGCCACCGCCAGCCACACCGGCACGCAGCGCCACGCCGACCTCGTGCGCGGGCTCCTCGCCCGCGCCGGCATCCCCGAGACGGCGCTCGCCTGCCCGGCGGCCTGGCCGGACGACTCCCCCACCCGCGACGCCCTGGTGCGGCTGGGTGCCGGCAAGGCCCCGATCTACATGAACTGTTCGGGCAAGCACGCCGCGATGCTCGTGGCCTGCCAGCAGAACGGCTGGGCGCTGTCTGGATATCTGGAGCCGGAGCATCCGTTGCAGAAACGCATTCTCGATGTGGTCGAGCGCTTCACGGGTGAACGCCCGTCGGCGTCCGGCATCGACGGATGCGGTGCGCCGGTTCACGCGCTCTCCCTCACCGCCCTGGCCCGCGGCATCGCCCGCATCGCCACGTCCAAGTCGAACTCGCCGTTCGCGATCTACCGTGAGGCCGGCTTCCTCGCCGAGGCCGTGCGGCAGAACGGCTGGGTCATCGCCGGACCGGGCATGCCGGACACGGTCGTGATCGACAGCCTCGGCCTGTTCGTGAAGACCGGCGCGGAGGGCATCTGCGTGGCCTCCGCCGCCAACGGCATCACGGTTGCCCTCAAGATGCTCGACGGCAGCCTGCGGGCGACCACCATCGTGGCCCTGCGCCTGCTGGCGGATGCCGGTGCGATCGCACACAGCGACGTTGACGCCATCCTGCCCGAGCTGCACCTCGCGGTGCAGGGCGGCGGGCTCCCGGTCGGGGAGATCCGCGCCAGCTTCGTGTAGCCAGCTGCGGCCCCGCCTCGAACACAACAACCCAGCCACCCAGCCACCCAGCCACTCCGGCCACTCCGGCCCGGCCCGCGCACCAACGCGGACCGGGCCGAAACTCTGGGCCGGGATTCTGGGCCGGGATTCTGGGTGGGTCAGCCCTGCTTTGCCAGCCGCTTCGCCCGAGCCGCGCTGGACACCTGGGTCGTGACCACGATCACCAGGGCGAGGATGAACACCGCCGACGCGATCACGTTCGCCTCGGCCGGGATCCCCCGGGCGGCGGACACGTAGATGTACTTGGGGAACGTGGTGACGGGGCCGGAGTTGAAGTTGGTGATGATGAAGTCGTCGAAGCTCAGCGCGAAGGAGAGCAGCGCGGCCGCCAGGATGCCGGGCAGCAGCAGCGGGAACGTGATCCGGGCGAACACCTGGGTTGCCGACCCGTAGAGGTCCCGGCCGGCTTCCTCGAGCGCGGGGTCGAGGCCCGCGACGCGCGCCTTGACCGTCACCACCACGAAGCTGATGCAGAACATGGTGTGCGCCAGGATGATTGTGGTCATGTCCTTCGGAACGCCCACGGACAGGAACTGCGCCGCCAGCCCGGCGCCGAGCACGACCTCCGGCGTAGCCATCGGCAGGAACAGGAGCAGGCTCGTCTGCGATCGGAACCGGAAGCGGTACCGCACCAGGGCGATCGCGATCATGGTGCCGAGCGTGGTCGCGGCCACGGTGGCCACCACGGCGATCAGGATGCTGTTGCCGAACGCCGCGCACACGGCGCCGTTCTGCACCTGGCACACGTTGAGCCACTTGTCGAAGGTGAATCCGCGCCAGACGATGTTGGACTTCAGCGAATCGTTGAAGGAGAACACGAACGTGTAGACGATCGGCACCATCAGGAAGATGAGCGCAAGCAGGGCGTAGAGCGGCAGCAGCCACTTGCCCAGGGAGAGTTTCACAGCAGCTCCTCCGTGCCCGACCGTTTGACGTAGATGCTCACGATCACCAGGATCACCGACATCAGGATGATCGACAGCGCGGCCGCCGCCGGGTAGTTCTGCAGCACCAGGAAGTTGGCCTCGATCACGTTACCGATCATCTGGGTGTCCGGCCCGCCGAGGAAGTCGCGGCTCGCATTGATGTAGTCGCCGGCCGCCGGGATGAAGGTCAGCAGGGTGCCGGCCACGATGCCGGGCATCGACAACGGGATCGTGATCTTGCGGAACACCTCGAACGGATGCGCGTACAGGTCGCTGCCGGCCTCGAGGTAGCGCAAATCGAGCCGTTCGAGCGTCGTGTACAGCGGCAGCGTCATGAAGGGGATGAAGTTGTAGGTCAGCCCGAAGATGACGGCGAGAGGAGTGCCGGTGAAATAGGCATCCGGTGCCATCAGGGACAGGGCCTTGAGCGACGTGATCACGAAGGACTCGTCCGACAGGAGCTGCTTCCACGCCAGGGTGCGCAGCAGGAAGCTGATGAAGAACGGGGCGATCACCAGCACGAGCATGAGGCTCTGAAGCAGCGGCCAGGCCCTCGCTTTCACGCCGATGAAGTAGGCCAGCGGGTAGCTGAACAGCAGGGCCAGCACGGTGGCGGCCAGCGCGTAGCCGAAGGAGCGCATGATGTGCGGCCAGTAGGCCGCGACCACGTCGACGTAGTTCTCCCACCGGAAGGCGTAGGAGTACTGGCCGACGTCGCCGAATTCCGAGGGCGCCTGGAAAGACGTCAGCAGCAGCGACACGAGCGGGGCCAGGAAGAACAGAACCAGGTAGAGGATGCCCGGCAACAGCAGGAGCAGCGCGACCGGGCTCTTCCTGCGCGGCGCCGGTTCGGGCGTGGTGGTGCTGGTGGAGAACGCCGCGAACGCCATCCTAGGCTCCCTCAAGCTCCGTGAGCAGGGAGGAGCGTTTCTGGGTCGCGATGCTCCGGGTGGTGTCGTCGGCCTCGAACCGGGGCTCGACGGAGGCGTCGTCCTCGAGCCCGAAACCGTGCTCGATGTTCCAGCTCATCCACACCTCGGAACCCTCGTGGGCGACGGGGCCGAACGCCATGTTCTGCGCGAAGACGATCAGCGTGCCGATGCGGGGGACCTCGACCAGGTACTGGGTGCTGACCCCGCTGAACGAGACGTCGATCACGCGGCCCGGCCCCATGATGTTGCGGCCGACGTCGCCGACGGGCTCGGTTAAGTGCAGGCTCAACTTCTCAGGGCGTACCCCGATGGTCACCTCGCCGGTGTGCCGGTGGGCACGCGCCGCCGGGACCACGACCTTCTGGCCGGCCACGTCCACGGAGATGGCCTCGCTGGTGCTCCCGACGACAGGGCCGGTGAACAGATTCGACTGGCCGAGGAAGTTGGCGACGAACGCCGTGCGCGGCAGCTCGTAGAGCTCCTCGGGGGCCCCCATCTGCTCGATCCGGCCCTTGTTCATGACCGCGACGGTGTCGGCCATGGTCATGGCCTCTTCCTGGTCGTGGGTGACGTGCAGGAAGGTGAGACCGACCTCCTCCTGGATGGTTTTGAGTTCGAGCTGCATCTGGCGCCGCAGCTTCAGGTCGAGCGCGCCGAGCGGCTCATCGAGCAGCAGCAGAGCCGGCCGGTTGACGATGGCGCGGGCGAGAGCCACGCGCTGCTGCTGTCCGCCGGAGAGCTGCAGCGGGCGACGCGAGGCGAGGTGGTCCAGTTCCACCAGGCGGAGCGCCTCGTGGGCCTTGGCGACCGGGTCGTCGATACGGCGGCGGCGCAACCCGAAGGCGACGTTCTCCAGCACGGTCATGTGCGGGAAGAGGGCATAACTCTGGAACACCGTGTTGACCGGACGCTGGAAGGATTTCTGGTTCGTCACATCCGTGCCACCGATCAGGATGCGCCCGGCCGTCGGTTCCTCGAGGCCGGCCACCAGACGCAGCGTCGTGGTCTTACCGCAGCCGGACGGGCCGAGTAGCGCGAAGAACGACCCGGCGGGGATCTTCAGGTCGAGGTGCTCGATGGCGGTGAAGCCCGGGAACCTCTTCTGGATGCCCACCAGTTCGAGGTCGGCCCCCGCGCTGGCGAATTCTCCGTTGGCCATCCCTAGGAACCCAGCAGGATTCCCTGGAAGGCGGCGTCATACTTCTGCTCTTCCGCGCCGGACAGGGTGCGGAACACGCGAGCCTTGGCCAGGGTCGTGTCGTCCGGGAAGATCAGTTGGTTGTTCGCGAGCTCCGGGTCGATCTCCATGGCGGCTTCCCTGGCTCCGAGAACCGGGGTGATGTAGTTCACGTAGGCGGCGACCTCGGCGGCGACGGCCGGGTCGTAGTAGTAGTTGATCAGCTTCTCGACGTTTGTCTTGTGCGTGGAGCCGATCGGCACCAGGAAGTTGTCGTTCCACAGGGTGCCGCCCTTGTCGGGAACCACGAAGTCCCACTTGTCGCCGTTCTCGGCGTTCAGCTGCACGATGTCGCCGGACCAGACGATGGCGGCGAGGGTGTCCTCGTTGATGAGGTCTTCCTTGTACGAGTTGCCCTTGATGTTGCGCACCTGGCCGTCGCCGACCTGCTTCTTCAACACGTCGATCGCGGCGAAGTATTCGTCATCTCCCCAGTCGCCGGCGATGTCGACGCCCATGTCGAGCATGATCAGGCCCATGGTGTCGCGCATCTCGGACAGAACGCCGACCCGGCCCTTGAGGTCGGGGCTCCACAGTTCTTCGACCGAGGCGAGGCCGTTCGGCAGCTTCTCCTTGTTCCAGCAGACGCCGGCGAACCCGCCCTGCCACGGCACGCTCATCTTGCGGCCGGGGTCGAAGCCCACGTCCTTCAGGGACGGGATGAGGTTCTTCAGGTTGGGGATATTGGCCTGGTCGAGTTCCTGCGTGTAACCGAACCGGATCCAGCGGCCGACCATCCAGTCGGTGAGGCAGACCGTGTCGGCGCCGATGTCCTTGCCGAGGGCCAGCTGGTCCTTGACCTTGCCGTAGTAGGTGTTGTTGTCGTCGACGGCCTCGGTGTACTTGACCTTGATGCCGGTCTCGGCCGTGAACGCATCCAGGGTGGGGAAGTTGCCCGCGTCATCGACGTCGATGTAGAGCGCCCAGTTGTCCCAGCGCACGAGTTTGCTGCTCTCGGACTCGTCGGTGGCGGCGGTCGGCTTGGTGGCACTTCCGGTCGAGCACGCGGCGAGCGCGAGGGCGGCGGCCCCGCCGCCGGCTCCGGCGAGCAGGGTGCGGCGGCCCATTGTGGTTGCCCGTGCCTGACGGACTAGCTGCGCAATCATGGGGTCTGCGGGCAACGGCCTGGGCTTCATGGTCGGTCTCCTTGCACTTCTCAGCGGGTGAGCTCTCACAGCGTTCATAGCGAGTTGCTAGATACTCGCACAGGAGCGCCCTCAGCGCACCCAACAGTGACCGAATCGTTGCTTTTTTGCTCACCGGACGCACGAAATCAGCACTGCGCGGCGACAACCTCATTCGAAATGAGCTGTTCGGCGGCGGTAGGATCTCGCTCAGGACAAAGAGGTCCACCGCTGAGTTGCACCGTTAGGGAGCGCCATGAAGATCGCAGTTCCGGCAGAGATCAAGAACAACGAGTTCCGGGTGGCGATCACTCCGGCCGGGGTGCAGGACCTCGTGGCGCACGGGCACGAAGTCCTGATCGAAACGGGGGCCGGGCTCGGCTCCGGGCTGAGCGATGAGAGCTATGCCGCGGCGGGCGCGACGATCATGACGGATGCCGCGTCCACCTGGGCCGCCGCCGACCTGCTGCTCAAGGTGAAAGAGCCGGTCCCGAGCGAATACGGCTTCTTGCGCTCCGACCTGCTGCTGTTCACCTACCTGCACCTGGCGGCGGAGCCGGCCCTGACCCGTGCCCTGCTGGAGAGCGGCGTCACCGCGATCGCCTACGAGACCGTGCAGCTGCCGACGCGGGCACTGCCGCTGCTCGCGCCGATGAGCGAGGTGGCAGGTCGCCTGGCGCCCATCGTGGGTGCCAACGCGATGCTCAAGCCCAACGGCGGACCTGGCCTGCTCGTGCCCGGGGTGCCCGGAACGCATCCGGCCCGGGTCACCGTGCTCGGCGGCGGCGTGGCCGGCACCGCTGCCATGCAGGTTGCCCTCGGGCTCGGCGCGCAGGTGACCGTTCTCGACACCAACCTGTTCCGGCTGCGGGAAATCGACGCCCTGCACTACGGACGGGTGCAGACCATCGCCTCGAACAGCTTCGAGATCGACCGCGCCCTGGTGCTGTCCGACCTGGTGATCGGGTCGGTTCTGATTCCCGGGGCCAGGGCCCCCAAGCTGGTCAGTAACGAGCTCGTCTCCCGCATGAAGCCAGGCAGCGTACTCGTGGATATCGCCGTGGACCAGGGCGGATGCTTCGCCGACTCCCACCCGACGACGCACGCCGATCCGACGTTCACCGTGCACCAGTCGCTGTTCTATTGCGTCGCGAACATGCCCGGCGCCGTACCCAGCACCTCCACCTATGCGCTCACCAACGCGACCCTGCCCTACGTTCGGCTGATCGCGAACCTCGGCTGGAAGGACGCGCTCCGAACGGATGCCGCTCTCGCGCTCGGGCTGTCCACGGTCGGCGGCCTGGTCACCAGCGGCCCGGTTGCGTTCGCTCACTCACTGCCGCTCCGCGAGTTGGTGGACGCGCTGGCCTGATCCGAGGCCGGGGGCTACCCGGCGGGTGCCTACCCGGCGGGTGCTTACCCGGCGGGTGCCTGCAGCGTGGCCCGGTGCACGGTGTCGTCCGGGCTCAGCACCCACACCCGGCCTCGGTTGGGTGCCAGCGGCGGCGGCAGCTCCCGGCGCCGGCTGATCGCCCGGAAGTCGGCCAGGCTGCAGCCGTCGAACACGAGGTCCGCGCGCGGGCGCAGGGCCCCCAGCAGCGACCACTGTGCCTGCCACGCGTCCACGTCGCCGACGAATGCGGTGCCCGCTTGCGTCTCGCTCAGCCGGAGCGCCGCGTCCGCGTGAGCGGCCTCAGTCAACACCGCCTGGGACACGGCGGCGAGGTCGACGACCCGCGCACCGGGGACCGCCCCCAGCAACCCGGCCGAGCGGGACGGTGAGCCCGACACGACGAGGAGGGTGCGCCCGGGCCGAGCGAGGAGCGCGGCGGCATCCGGGTTTTCCACCGTGCCCGGATGCACCAGGGCCTCCGGGACCGCCCCACCCGGATCCGGCGCGAGGAGCTGGATGCGATGGCCCTGCCAGCTGCCGCCGCCGGGGGGAAGATGATCGTCGAACAGGGCGGCCACTCCCCCGGCCGCGACGTGCTCGGCGACGTCGGGCAGCCGCAGCACCAGCCGTCTCTGACAGAGGGCCGGCAGCGACTGAAGCGAACCGGTGAGCCGCTGCGCGGCGACGACGATGCGCAGGCCGTCCTCCGCACCGTCGCGGAGCAGCCCGGCGAGCAGTTCAAGGGCCGCCGGGCGGTGTTCCTGGTCCCAGCGGGCGTGCACTGAATCGAAGTCGTCGAGGAGGAGCAGCCGTGCAGTCGGGCTCCCGCCGGCGTCGAGGCGTCGGCGGGCCTGGACGAGGGCGTCCCACACGGCCTCGACGTCCGCGCCGACCAGCACGGCCTCGCCACCGGGCGCGAACCCCGACGCGACCGCAGCCAACGCCGTGGATTTGCCCGAGCGGGGCCCGCCGATCACGAGCAGGCTGCCGTCGGCCATCGGCTCATAGCGGGCCAGCCGGTAGCGCTGCAGCTCCGGTTCGTCGAGTAGCCCCAGCAGCCCGCCGTGCATGCTCTCGTCGACCGCCGATCCGCTCGCGACCAGGGCCGACAGGTCCCCGCGGCTCACCGTCGGGGGCAGCAGGTCAAGCCAGGGGCGCCGAGGGCTCGGCTCCTCGGCGGCCGCGACGACGAGCGCGCGGATCTCCCGCCCGGACGTCGTGGCCACCTGGCAGAGGACAGGCCCCGAGGAGTCCGCGGCGATCAGACACCGGCCGGGCTGGTCGGCGCCGAGGGCGGCGGCGGCATCCGTTCCCAGAACCGCGACGCTGTCGGCGCGGTTGTTCACCCTGAGCGACACCCGAAGCGTGCAATTGGCGAGCAGGGCGTCGCGCACCACACCGGTGGGTCGCTGGGTGCAGAGGATCAGGTGCACCCCGAGCGACCGGCCTCGCGCCGCGATGTCGACGAACAGGGCGTGCAGGTCGGGGAAGGCCGTGAGCATGGTCGCGAATTCGTCGACGACGATCACGAGCCTCGGCAGCGCCCCACCGGGATCCTGTCCCCGCAAATCCACGATGTCGCGTGCGCCGACCCGGCCGAGCACGCGTTCGCGGTATCGCAGTTCGGCGGCCAGGCTCGCCAGCGCACGGGCGGCCTGGTGCCCGTCCAGGTCGGTGATCAGACCCACGCAGTGGGGCAGCGCGCACAACGGGGCGAACGCGGCTCCACCCTTGAAATCAACCAGCAGGAACGTCACTTCCCCGGGGCCGGCGGCCGCTGCCATCGCCGCCACCCAGGTCACCAGCAGCTCGCTCTTGCCGCTGCCGGTCGTGCCGCCCACGACGGCGTGGGGCCCGGCCCCGACCAGGTCGAGCGACACCTCCCCCGCTTCTCCCACCCCGATGACGCAGCGGAGGCTCGCCGCCGCGGACCGGCCCTGCGGTGCCCGGTGCCCGGGCCGGAAGCCGGAGAGTTCGGCCAGGGCGACGGATGCGGGCACCGACCGCGTACTCTGCTGCACCAGTCCGGCCGCCGCGGCGCGGGCACTCAGCACGCGGGCGACCAGGAGCGCCTGTTCCACGGTGATCAGCTCCGGCCGGAAGCCCGTCCCCCAGGCGTGAACGCCGGATCGCAGGATTTCGGCCCGGCCGGGACCCTGCAGGCACACGATCGTGTCGCAGCCCCACGGGAGCTCGGCGAGCGTGCCGGCCAGGGCGACCAACGGCCGCGGGTCCGAGGACATCCCGCCCGGCGGAGGTGCCTCGCAGACCACGACTCGGCGAGCGCCGGCGGGGCGGTCGGCGTGCGGGAGGGCGGCCGCCCACTCCCAGCCGTGCTCGGGCACGCTCAAGCCGACCTGGTCGGGAGCCAGCGAGCACGCCAGCTGCACCAGGAGCCCGCGGGCCAGCGCCCGCCCGAGCGGAAGCGGCCCGACGATGCCGATGCCCCCGCCGGCGTCGGCATCGATGGGTGCCTCGGTGAGCGTGGCCGCCCAGTCCCGCAGGTCGCGGTGCTCGTCGGGTCCGGCACCGCCGTCCAGGCGCAGACCGCTCGGCACCGCACCGGACCCCAGGCTCACGTCGGCACCCGAGCCGGTCCAACGCAGATGGGCGTGTGGCGCGGCCACGATGCTGTTCGCCGAGGGCGTGCGCCGCCAGTGCACACGAAGCAGCTCTTCGTGGCGCAGGGTCACCTCGGCCCGGAGGGTCGCCAGGGCCTGCTCCTGCTCGGCGGTGTTCGTACGCCGGGTGCGGCGGCCAGTGCGGCGCGCGTCGAGCATTCCGGCCACAGCGATGACCGGGCCGAGCACAGCGAAGATCAGCACGAAGGCCGAGCCCGTGATCAGCCAGATCACGCCGGCCGCGGCCAGCGGCGCCACGCTCGCGATCAGCGGGAAGCCCGGCGCCGGCGGGTCGGCCGGGCGGGTGGGGAGGGTCAGCGGGACATCGGCTCGAATCACCGCCCCAGCCCATCAGTCCAGGGGCTGGCGCAACCGGACGCGCCGGCATCCGTGCACGCCTGGCGGTCGGCCGGACTGGGGAGGGATCAGCGGACTGGGGAGGGATCAGCTGCCGGGCTCTGAACCGATGCGGGATGATCGTGCGTCCCCCTCGCTGTGGCCAACTCAGGACATCCGTCGCCCGCAGTCACCGACCGTCGCGGACGAGTGCGGGACCGGTGCGGATGTCCGGCGTCGCCGGACGGATCTCCTGAGTCAGCCACAC
>DATISQ010000233.1:0-1636 GCA_035581905.1 Cryobacterium sp. | reverse complement strand
TCGGCGATGATCGGCCCGGCCACGGCGGCGGACGTCGACGGGGTGATCACGTTGACGACGCCGGCGGGTACCCCGGCGTCTTCGAGCAGCTGCACGAAGAAGAGGGGGGTCAGCGGGGTGAGCTCGGCGGGCTTCACGACGACCGTGCAGCCGGCGGCGAGCGCGGGGGCGATCTTGCGGGTGGCCATGGCCAGCGGGAAGTTCCACGGGGTGATCAGCAGGCACGGACCGACCGGGTGCTGGGAGACGACCATCGTGCCGGTGCCCTCCGGGTTCAGCCCGAAACGGCCGCTGACGCGCACGGCCTCCTCGCTGAACCAGCGCAGGAACTCGCCCCCGTAGGTGACCTCTCCGTTGGCCTCGGCCAGAGGCTTGCCCATCTCCATGGTCATCAGCAGCGCGAAGTCGTCGCGGCGCTCCTGCAGCAGGTCGAAGGCCCGGCGCAGGATCTCGGCCCGCGTACGCGGCGCGGTGGCCGCCCACGACTCTGCCGCCTCGACGGCTGCATCGAGGGCACGGATGCCGTCGGCGGCATCCGCGTTCGCGATCCGCTTGAGCACAGCACCGGTCGCCGGGTCGGTGACCTCGATGGTCGCACCGCCGCCCTGCTGCCAGGTGCCGTTGATGTAGAGGCCGTCCGGGACGCGGGCGAGGAGTTCGGTTTCACGAGTGGACACGATGAGTCTCTTTTCCGATGCGATGCGAGAGGTGCGAACGATGCGAAGGTGGTGGTGCTCAGGGGTACAGGCCGCGCAGCAGGTGCGCTTCCGCCACCCGCTCGACGGCGAGCACGGTGGCTGCAGCGCGCAGGGACAGGTCCCTGGCGGCCGCGTAGTCGACGACCTGATGCCAGGCGGCCAGCATCCGCTCGGCGAGCTTGTGCTCGACCTCCGCGGCGTTCCACCAGTATGCCTGATTGCCCTGTACCCACTCGAAGTAGGACACGATGACGCCGCCCGCATTGGCGAGGATATCGGGCACGACGAGCTGCCCGTTCGCGGCGAAGATCAGGTCGGCGGCGGGCGAGGTGGGCCCGTTGGCCCCCTCGACGATGACCCGTGCCGTGACCCGGGCGGCGTTGCCGGCGTGCAGCACACCCTCCACCGCGGCCGGCACGAGCAGGTCCACGTCGAGTTCGAGCAGCAGATCGCCGGACAGCGGTTCGGCGCCGTCGAAGCCGACGACCTTCCCGGTGGCCGCGACGTGCGCGCCGAGACGCTCGAAATCGAGCCCCCGCGCGTTGTAGACCGCACCGTACTGGTCACTGACGGCCACCACCCGTACGCCGGCCTCGGTCAGGAACACGGCGGCGTCGTGGCCGACCTTGCCGAAGCCCTGCACCGCCGCCGTGGCCCCGTGCACCCGGATGCCGCGGTGCGTCAGCGCCGCGAGGGCGATGTGGGTCACCCCGCGCGAGGTCGCGCTGGCCCGGCCGTGCGAGCCGCCGAGGCTGATCGGTTTGCCGGTCACGATTCCGGGCACCGTGTAGCCGACGTTGACCGAGTAGGTGTCCATGATCCAGGCCATGGTGCGCTCGTCGGTTCCCATGTCGGGCGCGGGGATATCCTTCTCCGGGCCGATGATGGGCAGGATCTCGCTCGTGTACCGGCGGGTGACCCGCTCCAGCTCGGCCTGG
>DATISQ010000232.1:0-4965 GCA_035581905.1 Cryobacterium sp. | reverse complement strand
GCGGCTCGACACCCGCGAGGGTATTGCCGCGGCCGCGTCCGGCACCTCGCCGACCGAAGCGATCATGGCGTTACTGGCCCCCCAGATCCACCTGCCGCCGGCCTTCCCCGAGAACACCGCCGTGTACCAGAGGGAGATTCTTTTCGGCACCGAGCAGGGGCAGTACCGCACCGAGGCGCTCGCCCGGATCTCCGAGCTCGAGCAGGCGATCGGGGACATCCTGAGAAGGTTCACCGGCACGCCCTGGGTCAGGCCGGGGGTTGATCTCAATGGCGCGGCACGAACAACCTTCTCCACGCTGCACATGGAACTGATCCGCGTCAGCATCGGGCGCGAGGACCCCCAGACGCTGACGTCGACCTTGCGCTCACACGTCGACGTCCTGCTGTACGGGGTGCTCACCCAGAGGTAGCGGTGGCGCCCGCCTACACGCGGGCGCGTTGCAGCGACTGGGTGATCTTGCTGGCCTCCTCGAGCAGCAGCTGGCCGAGCACCACGCGCCGATCCGGCGTGAAGCGCCGTTCGATGCCGGTCAGCGACAGCGCCCAGCCGGGCTTGCCGGAGCGGTCGAAGACCGCGGCACCCATGCCCCAGCTGCCCTCCAGGATGAGCCCCGGGTTGACCGAATAGCCGGTGATCCGGGTCTGTTCCAGATTGGCGCGAATGGCCGCGGGCGAGTGGTTCTCGCCCCAGCGCTGCACGAAGGCGGCGTCCTGCACGAGGAACTGCTCGACCTCGGGCTCCGGCAGGTAGGCGAGGATGGCCAGCCCGGCCGAGGCGACCCCCAGCGGCAGGCGCAGACCCTCGTGCAGCACGAAGGAGCGAATCGGAAAGCTGCCCTCCTCCCGCAGCAGGCACACGGTTTCGGAGCCGCGTCGAATGGAGAGGAACGCGCTCTCGCCGGTCTCCTCCGCGAGCCGGAGCAGGCTCGGCCGCGCCAGCTCTTCGATCGGGTAGCGGTGCGCGGCGACCGTGCCCATCACGAAGATCTCCGGCCCGTAGTGCCAGGTGTGCCTCACCGGGTCGTGGTCGAGCAGCCCCTCGGCGGCCAGGGAGCTGAGCAGCCGGTGCACGGTGGGACGGGTCAGCCCGGAATCCCGCACGATCTCGGCCAGCGAGGTCCCGGCGGGATTGCGCCCCACGAGCTGCAGGATGCGGGCGATGCGGGCGACCACCTGGGCGCCCTGAACGGGCACGGGCTGATGGGGTGTGATGCCGTTCACTGCAGCTCCTGTCCATAATGTGGATACTGGCGAGCCTAGTGTTCACAGCGTGGATAACCAATAAAACAGGCTTGTTTGCGTTGATTGACAGCCCCGCAGAAAGGCACCTAACATGACGAACACAACACGTGTCCACAAGGTGGATACGCATCACGGATGCTCAACGAGGAGAATTCCATGACCAAGATCCGGTCCAGCGCAAGTGAAGCTCTCGGCGACGTGCTCCGCGACGGCATGACTCTCGCGGTTGGGGGCTTCGGCCTCAGCGGCATCCCGGCCGACCTGATCGACGCGGTGCGGGCATCCGGTGTGAAAGACCTCACCGTGGTGTCCAACAACATGGGCGTCGACGGGAAGGGCCTCGGCGTCTTGCTCGAGGCCGGCCAGGTGCGGCGTGTGATCGCCTCCTACGTGGGCGAGAACAGGCTTTTCGCCGAGCAGCTGCTCGACGGCCGGCTCGAGGTGGAATTCAGCCCGCAGGGCACCCTGGCGGAGCGGCTGCGCGCGGGCGGGGCCGGAATCCCCGCGTTCTACACGAAGACCGGAGTGGGCACCCTGATCGCCGAGGGCAAGCCGCTGGCGGACTTCGACGGGGAGACCTATCTGCAGGAACGGGCGATCATCGCGGATGTCTCGCTCGTGCACGCCCACCGGGCCGACACCGAGGGCAATCTCGTCTACCGCTACACCGCCCGCAACTTCAATCCCGTGGTGGCGACGGCCGGCCGCGTGACGATCGCCGAGGCCGAGGTCATCGTGGGGCGTGGCGAGATCGACCCGCACGACGTGGTGACCCCGGGAGTCTTCGTGCAGCGCCTGGTGCAGGCCTCGAATCGGGTCAAGGACATCGAGCAGCGGACGGTGCGCCCGCGCCCCGCCGCCCTGCCGTCCTGACGGCCCCGCATCTCCGAAACTCACCGTCTGCACCGTCTGCACCGTCTGCACCGACCACTCGACTTCACCGACCACCCACCGACTGCAAGGAGCAAGACCATGGCATGGACGCGCGACGAAATGGCTGCGATCGCGGCCGAGGAACTCAGCGACGGCGACTACGTGAACCTGGGCATCGGCATCCCGACGCTCGTCGCCAACAACCTGCCGGAGGGTGTGCAGGTGACGCTGCAGAGCGAGAACGGGCTGCTCGGCATGGGCCCGTTCCCGTTCGAGGGCGAGGAGGACGCCGACCTGATCAACGCCGGCAAGCAGACCGTCACGGTGCAGCCCGGCGGGTCGATCTTCGACTCCTCGGCCTCGTTCGGCATGATCCGCGGCGGTCACATCAAGGTGGCCATTCTCGGCGCCATGCAGGTCTCGGGCCGGGGCGACCTGGCCAACTGGACCATCCCGGGGAAGATGGTCAAGGGCATGGGCGGCGCGATGGACCTCGTCGCCGGCACGCCCCGCGTGATCGTTCTCACCGAGCACACCGCGCGGGACGGCTCGGCGAAAATCGTCAACGAGTGCAGCCTCCCTCTGACCGGCCTCAAGGTCGTGGACCGCATCATCTCCGACATCGCCGTCTTCGACGTGACGGATGCCGGACTCCTGCTGCGGCGCCTGGCTCCCGGCGTCACCGTCGACGAGGTCCGGGCCTCGACTGAGCCGGACTTCGCCGTCGCCGCCGACCTGAACGGGGTGGCCGCATGAGCCTCCGGGAGCAGTTCGGCACGGATGTGCTGCTGACCGGCTGGGGACACAGCCGCTTCGGCAAGCTCACGGACGAGACCCTGGAATCCCTGATCGTGCAGGTGACCTCCGAAGCCATCAGCAACGCCGGCATCCAACCCGCCGACATCGACGAGATCTTCCTCGGCCAGTTCAACTCGGGCCTGCTGCCTCTGGGCTTCCCCTCGTCGCTGGTACTGCAGACCGACCCGGCCCTGGCCAACGTGCCGGCCACCCGGGTGGAGAACGCCTGCGCGTCGGGCTCGGCGGCCCTCCAGCAGGGCGTGAAGTCGATCCTCGCCGGCACCGCCCGCACGGTGCTCGTGGTCGGGGCCGAGAAGATGACCCAGGCGGCTCCCGAGCTCGTCGGCTCGGCGTTGCTCGGTGCGGACTACGACATGGCCGGCAAACTCTCGACCACGGGCTTCACCGGGCTCTTCGCCACGGTGGCCCAAGCCTACGAACAACGCTACGGCGCCGTCGGAGACGTGCTCGGATCGATCGCGGCCAAGAATCACCGGAACGGGGTGGCCAATCCCTATGCCCAGCTGCGGAAGGACCTCGGCGAGGAATTCTGCCGTACCGTCTCGGACAAGAACCCGATGGTGGCCAGCCCGCTGCGCCGCACCGATTGTTCCCCGGTCTCCGACGGGGCCGCCGCCGTGGTGCTGACCTCAGAACGGTTCCGTTCGGGCAGCGCGGCAACGGCCCCGGTGCGTCTGGCCGGCTTCGGCCAGGCCAACGACTTTCTGCCGGCCGCGCGCCGCGACCCCACCGCGTTCGCGGCCACCCGGGCCTCCTTCGAACGCGCCCTGACCATGGCCGGCGTGGGTCTGAACGACGTCGACTTCGCGGAGGTGCACGACTGTTTCACCATCGCGGAACTGATCATGTACGAGGTGATGGGGCTCACCGAACCGGGGCAGGGCCGCCGGGCCGTCGAGGACGGCTGGGTGTTCCGGGACGGCAGGCTGCCGGTGAACCTCTCCGGTGGACTCAAGGCCAAGGGGCACCCGGTCGGCGCCACCGGGGTGTCCCAGCACGTGGTGTCGGCGATGCAGCTGACCGGAACAGCAGGTGAGATGCAGCTGCCGGATCCGCGCCGGGCGCTCGTGCAGAACATGGGTGGAGTCGGGATCGCCAACTACGTCAGCGTGCTCGAGCGGGTCTGACGGTCCCGGGCCTGGACTCGGATGAGGCCATCCCCGACCAGGCCCGGTTCGCCCACGCGTCGAACTTCGCCCACGGCTACCCCGCGTGAGTGCGGGCGAAGGCGGATGCCGCGGCAACCTGCTCCGGCGTCGGGCGCACCCCGGTGTAGCGCTCGAACTGCTCCGCGGCCTGCAGCGCGATGACCTCGGCGCCCGTGATCACGGTTTTCCCCGCCGCCCGCGCGGCCAGGATGAGCGGCGTCTCCGCGGGCAGCGCCACGACGTCGAACACGGTGGTCGCGTCGGCGATCGCCTCGGCGGAGTAGGACAGGTCGTTCGCCTCGGCCCCGCCCTGCATACCGATCGGGGTGACGTTGACGAGCAGCGGTGCGGAGAGACCGGCCGGCTCGGCCGCCCAGCGGTAGCCGAGCTCGTCGGCGAGAGCCTGCCCTCGGGCCTCGTTCCGGGCGATCAGGGTGCCGTGTTCGAACCCGGAATCGCGGAAGGCGGCGCCGACGGCCTTCGCCATGCCGCCGCTGCCGCGGAGCAGTAGCGGGGTGGCTGGGTCGATGCCGCAGGCGCGGATCAGGTCGGCGGCGGCGATGTAGTCGGTGTTCGAGGCCCGCAGGCAGCCGTCGTCGTTGACGATCGTGTTGATCGACGCGATGGCGCTCGCCGAGGCGTCCATCTCATCGACCAGGGCGATGACGTCTTCCTTGAAGGGCATCGAGACGGAGCAGCCGCGGATGCCCAGCGCACGCACGCCGCCGATCGCGCCGGCGAGATTCGTCGTGGTGAACGCCTTGTAGACAAAATCGAGCCCCAGCTCGGCGTAGAGGTAGTTGTGGAAGCGGGTGCCGAAGTTGCTGGGCCGGGCGGCGAGGGAGATGCACAGGCGGGTGTCTTTGTTGAGCAGGGGCTGC
>DATISQ010000231.1:0-1712 GCA_035581905.1 Cryobacterium sp. | reverse complement strand
GTGCATCGGCCATATAGCACCCGAAGCGGTGGACGCAGGTCCAATCGCCTTCGTGCGCGATGGTGATCTGATACGGGTCGATATCGCAGCTCGCACGCTCGACCTACTGGTCGACCCTGATGAGCTGACCGCCCGGAGTGTTGGCTGGGCTCCTCTGCCTCCGCGCTACACCCGGGGCGTTCTCGCAAAGTATTCGAAGCTCGTCCAGTCTGCGGCCGTCGGCGCCGTCACGGGCTAGCACTCACCATCTGTCATCGAACTAGGGAACTGATCACATGACCGCGGAAACTCCCGTGCCATCGCCATCGCCCTCGGCTGTCGCCGCTGCGGCACCGGACCCGGGCACACCGGAAATCCTCACGGGTTCCGGTGCGATCATCCGCTCGTTGGAGCTCCTGGGCGTCACCGACGTCTTCGGGTTGCCGGGCGGCGCCGTCATCCCGCTCTACGACGAACTGATGAGCCAGACCGCGATCCGGCACATCCTGGTGCGTCACGAGCAGGGCGCCGGCCACGCCGCGGAAGGCTACGCCTCGGCGAGCAACCGCGTCGGGGTGGCCATCGCCACCTCCGGTCCCGGTGCCACCAACCTGGTCACCGCCATCGCCGACGCCTACATGGACTCGGTGCCGATACTCTGCATCACCGGCCAGGTGTTCTCCACCCTGATGGGCACGGATGCCTTCCAGGAGGCCGACATCGTCGGCATCACCATGCCGATCACGAAGCACTCCTTCCTGGTCAAGCGTCCCGAGGACATCCCCGCGGCCATCGCGTCGGCGCACCTGATCGCCTCCACCGGCCGGCCCGGCCCGGTCCTGGTGGACATCACCAAGGACGCCCAGCAGAAGAGCGCCCCGTTCATCTGGCCGCCCAAGCTCGACCTGCCCGGCTACCGGCCGATCACCAAGGCCCATGGCAAGCAGGTGCAGGCCGCGGCCCAGCTGCTCGCCGAGGCCAAGAAGCCCGTCCTCTATGTGGGCGGCGGCGTCATCCGTGCCCGCGCGTCGGAAGAACTGCTCGCGTTCGCTGAACTGAGCAAGACACCCGTCGTCACCACGCTGATGGCGCGTGGCGCGTTCCCGGACTCGCACGACCAGCACCTGGGGATGCCCGGAATGCACGGCACGGTGTCCGCGGTTCTCGCGCTGCAGGAAGCCGACTTGATCATCGCCCTCGGCGCCCGTTTCGACGACCGGGTCACCGGCAAGGTCTCCGAGTTCGCCCCGCACGCCACGATCGTGCACGTCGACGTCGACCCCGCGGAGATCGGCAAGATCCGCGCCGCCGACGTTCCCATCGTCGGCGATGCCAAGGACGTGCTCGCCGACCTCACGGTCGCCTACGCGGCCGCCGTCACCACGACGCCGGCCGACATCAGCGTCTGGTGGACCTACCTGAAGGGTCTGCGCGAGGAATTCCCACTGGGCTACTCCGAGCCGACCGACGGCCTGATGAGCCCGCAGTTCGTGATCCAGCGCATCGGCGAACTGACCGGGCCGGAAGCCGTCTACGCGGCGGGCGTCGGTCAGCACCAGATGTGGGCGGCCCAGTTCATCAAGTACGAGCGTCCCAACGCCTGGCTGAACTCCGGGGGAGCGGGCACGATGGGCTACTCCATCCCCGCCGCGATGGGTGCCAAGGTCGCCGAGCCCGACCGGGTCGTCTGGTCGATCGACGGCGACGGATGCTTCCAGATGACCAACCAGGAA
>DATISQ010000230.1:0-2578 GCA_035581905.1 Cryobacterium sp. | reverse complement strand
AGGAGAAGCAGACCCGGGTCGTCGAGATCCTGATGACCACCATCCCGGTGCGCGCCCTGCTCGGCGGCAAGGTGGTGGGCAACAGCATCATGGCCTTCGGGCAGATCGTGGCGATCGGCCTGCTGGTGGCGATCGGCATGGCCACCACCGGCCAGATGGGGCTGCTGGGCACCGTGGGGCCGTCGATCGTCTGGTTCGCCGTGTTCTTCGCGTTCGGCTTCGTCATGCTTGCGTCGCTGTTCGCCGCGACCGCGTCGATGGTCTCGCGCCAGGAAGATGTGGGCTCGGCCACCTCCCCGGTGCTGTTCCTCGTGATGATTCCCTATTTTCTGGTGATCTTCTTCAACGACAATCCCACCGTGCTCGCGATCATGTCCTACATCCCGTTCTCGGCCCCGGTCGGAATGCCGATGCGCATCTTCCTCGGCACGGCCGCCTGGTGGGAGCCGCTGCTCTCTCTGGCGATCCTGCTCGCCTCGACGGCCGCGGTCATCCTGCTGGGCTCCCGCATCTACTCGAACTCCCTGCTCCGGATGGGCGCCCGCGTCACCTTCCGCCAGGCCCTGCGCGGCTGACCCCGCGCCCACCACCCCGAACGCGCAGAAGCGGAACAGACGGATGCGCGAAGATGGAGGGGTGACTCAACTTCATGACCTTTCTTCGCGCGCTTTCGCCTCCGACAATTACTCCGGGGTGCACCCCGAGATTCTCGAGGCGATCGTCGCCGCCAACGGCGCCCACCAGGTGGCCTACGGCGAAGACGTCTACACGGCGAGGCTGCAGGAGGTCTTCGCGGAGCACTTCGGCGCGGGCGTCGAGGCCTTCCCCGTCTTCAACGGCACCGGCGCCAATGTGATCGGTCTGCAGTCGATGCTGCCGCGCTGGGGCGCCGTGATCTGCGCATCCACCGCTCATATCAACACGGATGAGGCGGCCGCCCCCGAAAAGGTGGCCGGCATCAAGCTCCTCACCGTCGACACCCCCGACGGCAAGCTCACCCCCGCCCTGATCGACCAGCAGGCGTGGGGCTGGGGCGACGAGCACCGCGCCCAGCCGCTGGTCGTGTCGATCACCCAGTCCACCGAGCTCGGCACCGCGTACACGGTCGACGAGGTTCGAGCCATCGCCGACCACGCGCACGCGCGCGGCATGAAGCTGCACATGGACGGCGCCCGCCTGTCCAACGCCGCCGCCTCCCTGGGCTTGCCGTTCCGCGCCTTCACCCGCGACGCCGGCGTCGACGTGCTCAGCTTCGGCGGCACGAAGAACGGCATGATGTACGGCGAGTGCGTCGTGGTGCTGAACCCGGAGGCATCCACGGGCCTCATCTACCTGCGCAAACTGAACATGCAGCTGGCCTCGAAGATGCGCTTCATCTCGGCCCAGCTGATCGCACTGCTCAGCGGCGACCTCTGGCTGCGGAACGCCGGCCACGCCAACGCCATGGCCGCCCGGATGCGCACCGCCCTCGAGGCCGGCATCGACGCCGGCGAGATCGAAGGGCTGTCCTTCACCCAGAACACCCAGGCCAACGCGATCTTCGCGATCGTGCCGCCCGGCGTGGCCGATCGCCTGCGCGGGCACTTCCGGTTCTACGATTGGAATCCCGCAACCAACGAAGTGCGCTGGATGTGCGGCTTCGACACTGAAGAGGCCGACATCGACGCTTTCGTCGCGGCCCTGATCCGAGAGCTGGCAGTCCGATGAACGTCTTCGAGAACAAGCCCTGGCTCGGCTCCTACGCTTCCGGCGTGCCGAACACCATCCAGGAGCCGACCGACACCCTCTCCGACATGATCGAGACCTCCGCGCGCCGGTTCGGCCCCAGCGTGGCGCTCGACTTCTTCGGCGCCACCACCACGTACGCCGAGCTCGGCGAGCAGATCTCCCGCGCCGCGAACGGCCTGCTGCGCCTCGGCGTCAAGGCCGGCGACCGGGTGGCACTCGTGCTGCCGAACTGCCCACAGCACGTGGTGGCCTTCTACGCGGTGCTGCGCCTGGGTGCGATCGTCGTCGAGCACAATCCGCTCTACACCGAGCGCGAGCTCCGGCACCAGTTCGAGGACCACGGCGCCCGCGTCGCCATCGTCTGGGACAAGATCTACACGACCGTCACCGATTTCCCGTCCGACCTGGGCCTGCGCACCGTGATCGCCGTGGACCTGACAGAGGCGATGCCTCTCTCCAAGCGGCTCCTGCTCAAGCTGCCGATCGCGAAGGCCCGCGAGTCGCGCGACGCCCTGACCGCGGGCCCGTTGGGCAAGGATGCCTTCACCTGGGCCGGGATCGTCGGCTCACGCAAGCTGCGCCCGAGCCACCCGCGCCCCAAGGTCACCGACACGGCCGCGCTCCAGTACACCAGCGGCACCACCGGCACCCCGAAGGGCGCCATCCTCAGCCACTTCAACCTGCGCTCGAACGCCCTGCAGGGCGAGGCCTGGGTGCAGGGGCTGCGCCCCGGCGAGGAGGTCTTCTACGCGGTCCTGCCCATGTTCCACGCCTACGGCCTGACCCTGTGCCTGACGTTCGCGATGGCCACCGGTGCCCGGCTCGTGCTGTTCCCCAAGTTCGACGAGGG
>DATISQ010000229.1:0-9910 GCA_035581905.1 Cryobacterium sp. | reverse complement strand
GTGGCGGGGATGGTGTTCATCGAGGCCGGCCCGGAATCGGCCACCACCTCGAACCGCATGATCTTGTTGGTGTTGGCGAAGTCGACGTTGTTCTTGTTGCTCAGGTTGCGCAGTTCGATTCGCTGTCCGGGGCTGTACTTGCGGAAGTCGATCAGCACCTCGTACCGTTCGGCCGTGCCGTGCCGCCAGGACCGCACCGCCTGGACGACCGGCACCATGCCGCCATCGGTGCCGACGATGTACACGGGTTCGCCCGTGGACAGAGTCGGGCGGTACGAGCGGGAGATCGAGGCCACAATCACCCGGAACCGGTAAAGCCGCGGCTTGACCTTCATGGTCGGCCACGGCACACCGTTTACCAGGATGACATCACCCCAGAGCCCGTCGTGGTCGTTGTCGTTGTAGCCCAGGGACCCGTCCGCCTTGAACATGGCATCCGAGATCATCAGCGGCACGTCGTACTCGCCCTGCGGGAGCTGCGCCTGCTCGTACCGGTCGGCCAGTGGGTAGAAACCGGCGAGCCCCGAGTACACGTTCTGGGCGGTGACGTGGTGGTTGTGGTCGTGGTACCAGAGCGTGCGCGCGATCTGCCGGTTGAGGTAGTGGTAGTTCTTGACGTAGCCGGGTGCGGTGAAGTCGTTGGCGTAGCCGTCGTACTGCGGCGGCGACGCTGCGCCGTGCAGGTGGGTGACCGTGCGGAAGGCCTCGGGATGTATGAGGCCCGCCTGCGGGAGGCCGTTCCGGATGCGCACCTCGGTGCGGGTGCCCTGGCGGGCGCGGATGGTCGGGCCGGGGAAGATCCCGTTGTAACCGGCGATCGTCGTCGACAGTCCAGGCACAAGCTGGGCCTGGCCGAGTTTCTGGGTGAGGGCGAAGCGTTCGTAGGGCCGTGCCGGGTCCCCGTCATCAAAGCCGGTTTCGTAGGGCAGCAGCTCCGGGGGGCGGCGAAAGACGCCCGCATAGGGAACGGGCATGTTGCGCGGAGCCAACAGGCTGGTGGTCTGGAGCGGAGCGGTCGATGTGGACGGATTGTCGTCATCGCCTGTCTTGACAAGGATTCCGAGGGCGCCAGCTACGCCCAGCTGGAGGACTTCCCTGCGAGTGGTCATGATCTCTCCCTACGGGTAGGGCCAAGGGACGAATGGAAATGAGAGGGGGACAACCGGCCGGCGGCCAGTGGATGCGTCGCCGGCCAGTTGAGGGGGTGGTGCCTAGCGGGTGGTGAACACCCAGGTGCGGGTGACGAGCGGGTTGCCGGCCAGGTCCCGCACAGCGCCCGTGCCACCGGTGATGGTGACGCGGTACGAGGTGTTGGCGAGCAGCGTGGCGGTCGGATTGATCGTCAGAACTCGGTTTCGGTTCGTCAGCGTGATCGCTCCGGCGACCACCGAGCCGTCCGAGACCCGGGTGATCTGCACCGTCTCGGCCGAGACGCCGGTGATGGCCTCACTGAACTTCACGACCACGTCCCGGGTCCGGTTGACCCTGGTGGCTCCCGGTGCAGGATCCATCGAGGTGATGGTGGGTGCGACGAACTCGCTTTGAGGCGTCACCGCCGCGGAGCGGTCCGAGAAGGCACTGGTTCCCACCGCGTTCACCGCCGCCACGTCGAACGTGTACGCCGTTCCGTTGGTGAGCCCGGTCACCACGACCGTTCCGACGTTCCCGGTCACCGGCGTGGTGGATACCAGCTCGGCTCCGCTGAAAGCGCGGACCGTGTACCCCGTGATCGCCGATCCGCCGTCCGTGACCGGGGCGGTCCAGTTGACGGTCGCCGAGGCGACGCCCGCTGTCGGGGCTCCGATGGTGGGCGCCCCGGCTACGGCCGCCGGCACGAGAGGCGTCACCGCGTTGGACGGAGCCGAGAATGCGCTCGTGCCCAATTCGTTGGTCGCCGCCACCTGGAAGGTGTAGCTGGAGCCGTTGGTCAGACCGGTCACGGTCAGGCTGGTCTGGCCGGCCGGAACGACCCGGTCGTCACCGACCGGGGTGGCCGCGTCGAGCAGCACCCGAACCAGGAAGCCGGTGGGAACGCCGACAGTGGATGCGGTCCAGTTCACCGTGGCCTCTTCGTTGCCGGCGACCGCGGTGCCGATGGCGGGAACGCCGGGGGCCGCACTGTCGGAGAACTGTAGACGCTCGATGTTGCGCAGGGTGTCGGTCCCGTCAACGCCGGCGCCGTTGTGCACGACCGTTGTTGTTGATCCGGGCGAGCCCAGAGCGGCGCCGAGCGGGGTGGTGGTGACCGTGTAGTTCGCCGCGACGTCGGAGAACACCGCGATGTCGACGGCCGACCCGTTCGCCGGAGTGAGGATTTCCCGGACGATCTCGAGCTGCCCCGGGTTGATCGTGCCCGCGAGGACACGTGCCTGGACTCCCGCCATGGTGTCGACGCTGTCGATCTCTCGTGTGTGGTCGGCGGCGTCCCGCACGCTGATGCGCACGTTCAGGTAGGCGTCACCGTCGAGGATGTCGTCGCCGCCGCGACCCTCGATCAGGTCACTGCCGGCACCGCCCATGATGATGTTGCCGCCGGTGAAGGACGTCGCACCAGCAGGGAGCAGTAGTGCAAGATCCTTGACCCGTGCGATACCGGCCGCATTCAGCTCGTGGCCGACCATCGCAGCCGCGTCACGCGAGTCGCCGCGCAGCACGTCGTTCCTGTCCCAGCCGGACAGGCTCTCCACAAGGTCGAACCGGTCGCGGTTGGTCTCCACACTCGGGGGGAGCAGACCGGTGAACTCCATATCGGAGTCTGCCGCCGTCGGGTCCGCCTTGTGGGTGACCCAGTCGAAGCCGAGCATGCCCTCGTTGCGTTGGATGCCCGGACCGGCCAGCATGATGTCGTCGCCACCTTCGGCGTCATAGTCCTGCTCGCCGCCGTAGCCGATCAGCACATCGTGACCGCCGGTTGCGTCGTCCTGGAATGGTGCGCCGTTGTCACCCTGGAGCAGGTTGAAGTTGCCGCGGCCGGCTTCGAGCCAGTCGTTGCCTTCGTCCCCGAACACGGTGTCATCCCCGTCGCCGGCGAAGACGAAGTCGTCGCCGTGCCCGGCGAACGTCTCCGTGGCGTCGTTGCCACCGACGATGAAGTCCTTGCCCCGGCCACCCTGGTTGAGGTCACCGCCGAAGCCCGGACCAGAGGACAGCACGTCGTTGCCGTCACCGCCCTTGAGGGTGTCGTCACCGGCCGAATCGAGCAGGATGTCGTCGCCGAGACCTCCGATGAGGTTGTCGTTGCCGTCACCGCCCTGCATCCAGTCGTTGCCATCGTTTCCTCGGACGGTGTCGTCACCCTCGCTGGACCAGACGCGGTTGTTATCCGCGGTGCCGTTGAAGACGACGTGCGCCGGACCGCCGTAACGGATGGTCCCGTTCGGCATCCGGATGAGCAGGGCTGCCTCGTTGTAGTCCGTGGCGGGGTCATCGAGGATCGGACCGCTGGTCCCGAGCGCACCGACGTCGAAGACGAGGTCAGGCCGGGAGAACGAGTCGGCCGGCAGGCCGCTCACGTCCGTGTTGCGCTGGATCAGCTCGGAGAACGAGTTGCCCTCGAGCTGGGTCAGCATATTGAGGCTCACCGTCCGGGACAGGTAGTAGAACCGGTCGCCGTTCTGCAAGTCCTCCATCTGCTGTTCGAACACATGGTTGAAGGTCGGGCCCAGGAGGCCACCGAAGACCGCCTGCTTCTCGGCCAAACCGCCCATCCAGAGGTCGATCGTGTCAACGCCCGTGGTGGTTACACCGTTGGCAGCACTGGCGTAGGCCCCGATGCTGTTGAGGAAGTCCTCGCGATCTGTGGGGATGGTCCCGGTGGGGTTATCGGCTGCCTCGTTTCCAGCCGTTTCCGGGATATCCTCCAGGATGCCATCCAGGCCGGCTGCGCCATACACCAGCGCGACCGCCGCGTTCCGCTTGCCCGCCAGAGTCGACTGGGCCGTGATCAGATCGTGCGTGCCGTACGCCGCGACGAAATTGAGCAGCGACGACTTGTGCTTGAGGTTGAAGTTGAAATCAACCCAACTCTCGTAGGGCGTAAGGGCGGAGTTGTTCGTAGACGCGTAAAACAACCGTCGAGCCGCGTTCAGGCTCGGAGTACCGGTGTCGCGCGCCCGGGCGATATTCAGTGCCGGAAGATCCAGCGGAAGCCCCAGCAGCTCGTTACGCACCGCCTCGGTGACGAATTCGTCGATCTCGTTGCCGACCTGCCGGGTCATGCCGCGAATGACGTCGCCGGCCGCTGAATCGGCCGGCTGGGTGCCGGTCATGAAGGACGGCGGGTTGAGGAACGCCTCCAGCAGGGGAATATCCCTGCGGACACCGGTCGCGCTGATCCGGTCAACAGACTCGGTCAGCATCGAGTGTCCGAAGCGGTAGACCGCATTGGCGAATTCGCCACGGACCGAGGCGTTGATGCTGGTGTTGTAGCCGGTCCCGCCCTCACCGAAGGGGTTCACCATAGGCTGAACCTTGCGGATGAACTCCTCAAAGGCCAGGTGCTGGTACTCCATTTCGGTCACGAACCGAGCGGCCTGGAACAGGCGCTCACCGTCCCACTCTCCGTCGGCACGCTGCCAATCCGCAAGCGTGAACATCGGGTTAGCGGGGTTCGATGCCGCGTAGTCCCGAATGACGGTCTTAATGTCGCTCGGGTCGTCGGTGTCGGTCTCGTCCAGCAGACGGTTGTGCTCCGAGTGGAACACGTGGTGCACCGAGATCAGCCCGATGTTCTCATTGACCCGTCCGTCACCGGCGATGAAGTGGGAGCCCAACATCTCGTCGTCATACGTCGCCGGGTCGTTGTCGTCGGTTGTTCCCGTGCTGGTGTCGGGGGAAAGTGGCCCCCGCGGCAGCGGACCCTGCCCGTCGGGGTCACCGACCGGAGCGGCGAAGTGCGCGATGTCGTCCAGGAACGCGACGCCCGTCGGCACGGCGACATTCTCCGGCTGGATATCCGACGTGGTGATCGGGTCGAGCGGGTTCCCCTCGCGGAGCCCGCCACCGACCGTGACGATCTGCGGGAAGCCGTTGGGGCCCCGGGTGAACTTGCCGTAGGTGTCGGTGGCCAAAAGGGGAACGCTCAATGCGTCCGCATCGGTCAGGGCGATGCCCAGCTCGTTCAGGGCCTGCGCTTTGAGGGCGGTCCAATTGGCCATGCCGCCGCCCGGCCCGGTGATCAGGTCGCCGGTTGCCTGAGGCCTGCCGGTGGCATCATCCTCGTAGTCCCGCAGGAAAACCTGGTGCGATGGGTGGGAGGAGTACGTCTGGCTCTGGTCGACGAACGAAGACGTCTGATTGATGAAATTGCCTGAGCCATCGGTGGTCGCGCGGGTGAGCACCATGAAGTTGGGTCCATCGTCGGCGTTGCCCGCGATATTATCCGGGCCGGCATCGAACAGTGGGTCGTCCGTCTTGAGGGGCATGAAGACGCTGCCCCGGCCGCCCTTGCTGGTCAGGTCGAGGCCGTGGTCGAAGAACTGGCCGAACAGGGTGAACCAGGAGTTGTAGGGCGCGGACAGCCCGACGTCCGGTGCCACGTTGGGGATAAGGAAAGCTCCGGACGGAGTCAGCGTCGGGGTCTCACCGGCGGCTTCCACGGCTGCCGGGTTGTTCGCCGTCTGGTCGACGATGAGGTTGCTGATCACGCGCGGCTGGCTGTCGAAGACTATTCCGCTGCTCTGGGCGTAGCTGGTTGACTGGCTGGGAGCCGGGCCGGGGCCGTCCGGATCGCCGGATTCGGCGGAGTTGAAGACCGGGTCCGCCAGGAGCGGGAACGCCTTGCCTGCTGTGCCGAAATACTCCTGGCCGGCCAGGAGGTTGTTGCAGGAGCCATCGACGCTGCGCAGGCCCCACGGGAGTTCGACGCCTTGCCCGGCGCCGGGAATTTGATCGGGCTCATTGCCCAGCAGAGTCCCGCACGGGTTCGCGGCCGTCGACGTTGCGGCGTGCCGCTCGGCAATCCTGATCTGCTGGAGAATGAAGCTGAGGTCGCGGGCGTCGACGTTGAAACCCTGACCAACCGGCGCTGCGGTGGCACTCAGTGTCGCAGAAGTCAGGCCCAGCCCGGCATAGAGCACCGCAGCGGTGCTTGCCGCCAGGATGCGCATCGGCCTGCTGAAGGCGCGAACTGCGGCCGTGCCGGGCGCGTGCTTCACCGGTCGGCGTCGGGGTCTGGTGCCTGCCGACGAGTCTCTGCCGGCTCCGTTCTGGCCCTGGGAAACTTTCATGACACACCTGCCTCTTTGATAGGGATACGAAGCAAGGATGTGACGACGGCCTTGTGGAAATCTTGAGTTTTGCTCGCGCCGGTCCGCTTGGAGGGCAACAACGGAAACCACCGCTTCGGCTACCCCCGATTTTGGGGACCGGGCACTCCCCAATCTGCGGCTTGCCGCGGTCGGTGCGCCTGAGCACGATGGAGGGCAATCCCTCATTGGAGGCCGTCATGGCGTCAACCCATGGCTCACCCGGGCCAACCATCAAACAAATGTCCACATCGTCAGCCGCACTGGAAATCCACATTCTCGGCACCCTCCGGGTTTGCCGGAACGGCACCGTTCTCGGTGCCCATCAGCTGGGCGGGCCCAAGCCCAGACAGATTCTGGAGCTGCTCGTGCTCCAGCTGGGCAGGCCCATCTCCAAGCCGAGGCTGATCGAATTCCTCTGGGAGGGACATCCGCCGGCCGAAGCCCAGCCCACCCTGGAGAGCTACGTGTGTGTGCTGCGTAGCCATCTCCAGCCCGGTGCCGGCCGAACCGGTCCGCTGCAGACCGTCAATGGCGGCTACGTGATGGAGAAGCCCCTCGTAGACCTCGACCTGGACCGATTCGACACCCTCTACCGCCATGCCCAACAGTCGCCCGCGTCCGAGGCACTGCCGCTCTTGCGCGAGGCACTGGCGCTCGCGGCACAGCCGCTGCTCGGGGACGAGCTGATCCCCGCCTGGGCGGCGGAGGAACGCACCCTGCACGCGGCCCGGGTGACCGCTGCCCGGATTCTGGCTGCGGAGACGGCAACCGCGCTGCTCCTGACCGAGGAGTCCGTGGACTGGGCCAATCAGGCGCTGGTCGGGGATCCGCTCAACGAACACGCCTGGACGGCCCTGATCCTGGGGCTGGAGCACGCCGGCCGTCACGCCGAAGGACTCCAGGCGTTCGAAACATTCCGGCGGGCCCTCGCTCTCGAACTGGGGTGCTCACCCGGGTTGCCCCTCCGGGCGGCCCAGGCGAGGCTGCTGCGCGCGACCGCCGACGGTGAGTTCTCTGACGTGCTCTCGGCCCTGCTTCTGCTTCAGGACCAGTTCCAGAGCGCCGTCGGCGCGCAAAAGGTACCAGCCTCCCGGTTGGTGGAGCCCCCCGCTCCCGACGTACTGAGGGAGGCCGCGAATGTGCTGGATTCTTTCCTTCGCCGCGTTCGGGTCTCGGCCTGACATGTTCCCGGCCATCTGGCGTGGCACGGTCCGCGCACGCTTGTCTACCCCTGCGCTCCATGGCATGATGACCCCCGCCGACCGTTCGAACTGCCCATCCATCCCTCCAAAATGGATTGCGTAGGCTCATGAAATTCACCCTGAAAGCTCATCGAACCAACCGTCCCATTTCTGCGCCACCAGGTCGTCGTCCGGCTCTTCCCGTGGTGTCGATCGTGATCGTCGCACTCGCGCTTGTCGGCATCCCGCAGCCGGCACAGGCCAACGAGACCACACCGGTCACGGGCGGAGAGACTCTGGCCTGCTCGTTTGTCAGGCCTCGCGCGGTGCCCGAAACCTCGCCCTGCCCCACAGCCCCTCCCACCCCGACGACCATCCCCAGCACCGAGCCGCCCACCACGGAGTCGACCAGCCCAGAGCCGATTAGCACCGAAATGCCGACGCCTGCACCCGCTCCGGACTCGACACCGCTCACCGCACCTACCCCCACACCGGAGGCGACCCCGGCACCCACGTCCGAACCCACACCCACACCGGAGGCGACACCCACACCGGCTCCCACCTCCGAGCCCACGCCGACGGCGACACCGACGCCCACCCCGCCTCCGTCCTCAACGCCGCCGGCGGCTCCGACTGCTGCCCCCGCGCCCGCAGCGCCCGCACCGGCAGCTTCTCCCAGGACGGTAGCCCCGGCTCCGACCCTGGATCCGGCCGCCGCGGAAGGTGCCGCCGCACAGGCTGCCGCCGCACAGGCAGCCGCCATGCGCCTTCGTATGGCCGAACAAGCCGTTGCTGAGCGAGCCCGAGCCGAACACGCGGCCGTCTACGGCGCCGCGCTGACTCGGCACGGCCGCACCCAGGCCAGCTATGACGCCGCGAAACTCGCCTATGCCGTGGCCAAGGCCGACTACGACGCCACCGTCATGCAGGCCGACCGGGTGCGCGACCTCGGTACCGCCGCCACCGCCACGGCCGAGGCATCCCGCCGAACTCTGGCGACCCTCGTTCGCGCAACCCTGCAGCAGTCCGGGCCGGAGGCTGTGGACGTGCTGCTCGCGGGCAACAGCACGGGCGACGACCTGCTCGCCCGGCTCGCCACGCTCGAGACCCTGGACCGGCTCACGAACAGCCTCGACGAGGTGAAGGCCCGCGTCGACGCCGACACCAAACGCGAGAAGACGCTGCAGAACCAGGACGCAGCACTGCGATCCGCGATCGAAGCCATCCCGCTCGCCGACACGCGCCTCACCATGGAGGACGCCCAGCGGGAGCTGGATGCGGCCGCCGCCGAGGTGGCCGAGCTCGCAGCGAGCACGCCGGTCGCACTCATCCTGACGCCACTGCCCGACCCGGCGCCCGACCTGGTGCCCGCGTCCGCCACCGACGATTTCGGTGGCCGGCTCCGCGGCCAGCTCAGCAGCGAGGGCTGGGCCGCGCCGGCGGTCGGCTCCCTGACGGATGGCTTCGGCCCCCGGCCCGATAAACCACTGCCCGAGGTGAACGACTTCCACAGCGGCACCGACGTCGCCGCGGCATGCGGGGCGGCCGTCTACGCGGCGAGCGCGGGGGTCGTGACGGTGGCCGAACGGCTGGGAACCTACGGCAACTGGCTCCTGATCGACCACGGCGACGGCATCGCCACCGGCTACGCACACCTAGCCGAAGGCCAGACCCTCGTGAACGTCGGCGAGACGGTCATCGCCGGGCAGGTCATCGCGAGCGTCGGCAGCACCGGCTCCTCCACCGGGTGCCACCTGCACTTCGAGGTGCGGGCGGACGGCACCGCCGTCGACGCACAGCCGTTCCTGGTGCAGCGCGGCGTGCGGTTCGGCTGAGTCCCCGTGACGGATGCCGCGGCATCCGTCGGCAGGCCGGAGGCGGTTACCGGGCGGTGACGGTCACGGCTCCCGCCCGGGCCGCGCCGCGCGCGTTGCAGGGGGTCAGCCCGATCCGGGCGGTGTGCCCGAGCCGCTTGACCTTGCCGCTCGTTCCTCCCGTCGTGACCATCAGCCGGTCGGTGCCCGGCACGATCCAGACCGGGGTCTTCACCGGGGCACCGGTCTTCCGGAACGTGGTCAGGAGCACGAACTCCTCGGCCCCGAGCGCCAGCAGCGCAGTAGTCATGCCCGATTATCCCGCGCGCGCCCCGGCACCGGCCGGTGAACCGACAGCTTTGAGGGGTGTACCGGCCGGCAAAGTTGTCGGTTCGGCGGCGGTGAACGGTGCGCCGGGAATATCCAGGCCGAGTCTTGCCATTAGGTGGCAGGTGAGTTTTACTGGATGACATATCGACCAGCAACACCAAGCACCAAGCACCAAGCACCAAGCATGAGGAGAGCGCCGATGGCCGAGTCGTCCACCCGCACCGTGGAACGTGCCCTCGACCTGCTCGCCGTGATCTGCGACGCCGACGGGCTCACCCTCTCCGAGAGCTCCCGCGCCGTCGACCTCGCGCCGAGCACCGCCCTGCGCCTGCTGCGC
>DATISQ010000228.1:0-18895 GCA_035581905.1 Cryobacterium sp. | reverse complement strand
ACTGTCCGCCGTGTCGGCCGGCGTGCGGGACGTGCGCCAGGTGATGGAAGAGGCGCGCACCAGCCGGGACCTCTACGGCCTGTCCACCGTGCTCTTCCTCGACGAGATCCACCGGTTCAGCAAGGCCCAGCAGGATGCCCTGCTCCCCGGGGTGGAGAACGGGGTCATCATCCTCGTGGCCGCCACCACCGAGAACCCGTCCTTCTCGGTGATCTCACCGTTGCTGTCCCGTTCCCTGCTCCTGACCCTCGAAACGCTGAGCGACGACGATCTCGGCGTCGTCGTCGACCGGGCCGTCGTCGACCCCCGCGGCCTGGCCGACCGGTTCGTGCTCGACCCCGAGGCCAGGGCCGCGATCATCCGGCTCGCGTCGGGCGACGCCCGACGGGCGCTGACCGCACTGGAAGCCGGTTCGGTGGCGGCGGCGTCCTCCGTCGACGCGGAGTCCGACGCCAGGCCCGTCATCACCACCGAGATCGTCGCCCTGGCCGTCGACCGTGCGCTGCTGCGCTACGACCGCAACGGCGACGAGCACTACGACGTCATCAGCGCCTTCATCAAATCGGTGCGCGGCTCGGATGTCGACGCGTCCCTGCACTACCTCGCCCGCATGATCGAGGCCGGCGAAGACCCCCGGTTCATCTGCCGCCGCATCATCGTGCTGGCCTCCGAAGACATCGGCATGGCCGACCCGCAGGCGCTCCTGATCGCCATCGCCGCTGCGGACGCGGTGCAGTACATCGGCATGCCCGAGGGTCGCATCCCGCTCGCCCAGGCCGTCGTGCACCTGGCCACCGCACCCAAGTCCAACGCGGCCTACGTGGCCCTGGACGCGGCGATCGCCGACGTGCGGAACGGCAAGACCGGTCGCGTGCCGAAACCGTTGCGGGACGCGCACTACCCGGGCGCCAAACGCCTCGGCCACGGCAAGGGCTACAAATACCCGCACGACGACGCCCTCGGCGTGCTCGCCCAGCAGTACCCGCCGGACGAGCTCACCGATGTGCGCTACTACGAGCCCACAGAGCATGGCCACGAGCGCGAGGTCTCGGCCCGCCTGGCCAAGTTGCGCAAGATCATCCGTGCCCGCTGACCGGCCTGCCGACCCCAATGTGCTAGCCTAATCGTTGCCTACAACTGGAATCGGCATGCGGCTGCGTCCGATTCCGGATTGGATGGGTTTCGCTCTGTAGCCGGGCGTCCCGTGGCACCACCCCTCTGAACTCCCATGACGCCGAGCCTGTGCCGTTTATCTGCCCAGCTGATTCACTGCTCAGTTCCGCGCCCTGGTTTCCCCTTGTTTGCAGTTCCATCGAAAGGACACCGTGTCTACCAAGTCACGTACCCGCAGTAAGACCCGCCTCTCGCGGGCCCTGGGCATCGCCCTGACCCCGAAGGCCGCTCGCTACCTGGAGAAGCGTCCCTACGCACCGGGCGAGCACGGTCGCACCAAGCGCAAGACCGATTCCGACTACGCCGTTCGCCTCCGCGAAAAGCAGCGCTTACGCGCCCAGTACGGTATCCGCGAAGCCCAGCTCAAGATCGCGTTCGAGGAAGCTCGCCGCGCCCAGGGACTGACCGGTGAGAACCTCGTCGAGATCCTCGAGACCCGTCTCGACGCTCTTCTCGTTCGCTCCGCGATCGCCCGCACCACCGCTCTGGCCCGTCAGATGATCGTGCACCGTCACATCCTGATCGACGGCCAGCTGGTCGACCGTCCCTCCTTCCGCGTGAAGCCGGGACAGCTCATCCACGTCAAGCCCAAGAGCGAGGCTATGGAGCCGTTCCAGGTTGCAGCCGCCGGCGGCCACGTCGACGTCCTGCCGAAGCTCCCGGCCTACCTCGAGGTCGAAATCGACAAGCTGCAGGCCCGCCTCGTGCGTCGCCCGAAGCGCATCGAAATCCCCGTGACCTGTGAAGTCCAGCTCGTCGTCGAGTACTACGCGGCCCGCTAAGCTCCTTTTCACCCGCATCGCCGTCAGGCGCTGCACCTGAACTACGCTGGAGAGCGGATCACCCCCGGGTGGTCCGCTCTTTGTGTACGCACCCGCTCGTGAATGCCGAATCTGGAATGGATGGTTGGTCAATGTCTGGTGGAGATATTGTCGGGCTCGTATTTGCGGGCGGCTTCCTGCTGCTGGTCATGTTCCTGGCCCTGCCCCTGTTCAAGCTCGGCCGTGTCTTCGACGAGACGACCCTGGCTATCCGGGACCTGACCCACACGGTCACGCCGATGCTCGAGGAATCCACCAAGACCATTCAGGAAACCAACGCGCAGCTGGCGCGGGTGGACACCATCACGTCGAACGTGGCGGATGTCACGGGCAACGTCTCCGCGCTGGTCGCCCTCGTCGCGGCGACCGTGGGCGGCCCGCTGGTCAAGCTCGCCGGCTTCTCCGCCGGGGTGCGCGCGGCCCTCGGGGCTGCCCGCCCGGGCGCTACCCGTCGCCGCCGCAGGTAGTCGGGTACTCTGGACAGAAGCCGGCCCCGTCTGGGATTCGCCGGTCAGAAGGTCGTTCGAGGCACGCGGACCACTGAGAGTACGACCGTTTCAGCACCTATCAGGGTCTCCACACACACGTCAGGGAGCATTGTCATGAAGAATTTCATCTGGTTCGTCGTCGGTCTGAGCACCGGGCTGCTCATCGCCCGTGAAGCCGGCAAAACGCGTCAGGGCAAGCAATTCTTCGCCGATCTCGACACCAAGGCCCGCGAATTCGGTGAGGCCATCTCGGACGGCTACCGCAAGCGCGAGGCCGAGCTCAGGGACGCCATCGGCGACATCGCGGTGGACACCGAAAACGCGATCGAACACCTCGCGAAGTAAGTAACAACCCTCTCTTTTCCGCTCCAACGAACTACGGAACTAATGCAGACTGCTGAAATTCGCGGGCGCTGGCTCGACTTCTTCGCCGATCGGGGACACACCGTTGTCCCCTCGGCTTCGCTTGTCAGCGACGACCCCACCCTCCTCTTCACGGTGGCCGGGATGGTTCCGTTCGTGCCCTACCTGACCGGTCTGGTGCCGGCCCCGTACCCGCGAGCGACGAGCGTGCAGAAATGCATCCGCACCAACGACATCGAAGAGGTCGGCAAGACGCCGCGCCACGGCACCTTCTTCCAGATGAACGGCAACTTCTCCTTCGGCGACTACTTCAAGGAACAGGCGATCGGATACGCCTGGGAACTGCTCACCGCTTCCGAGGCCGACGGCGGCTACGGTTTCGCCGAGAAGGACCTCTGGGTCACCGTCTACGAGGACGATGACGAGGCCTTCCGTTACTGGCGCGCCGTCGGCCTGCCCGAACACCGCATCCAGCGCCTCGGCATGGACACCAATTACTGGTCGACGGGTCAGCCCGGACCCGCCGGACCCTGCTCCGAAATCTTCTTCGACCGCGGACCTGCCTACGGCATAGACGGCGGCCCGGCCACCGACGACGACCGTTACGTGGAAATCTGGAACCTCGTCTTCATGCAGTACCTCCGCGGCGAGGGCACCAGCAAGAACGACTTCGTCATCCTCGGGGACCTGCCGAAGAAGAACATCGACACCGGCATGGGCCTCGAACGCGTCGCTTTCCTCAAGCAGGGCGTGCAGAACATGTACGAAATCGATCAGGTCCGCCCGGTCCTCGATCGGGCCGCGGAGCTGTCCGGCCGTCGCTACGGCGCCGACAACGACGACGACGTGCGGATGCGCATCGTGGCCGACCACGTGCGGTCGTCCCTGATGCTGATGAGTGACGGTGTCATGCCGTCCAATGAGGGCCGCGGGTACATCCTGCGCCGCCTGATGCGCCGCAGCGTTCGCGCCATGCGCCTCCTCGGCGTCGATGTCGCGACCTTCCCCGAGCTGTTCCCGGCCTCGCGCGACGCCATGGCCGGCGCCTACCCCGAGGTCAAGGCCGACTACGCCCGGATCAGCCAGGCCGCGTATGCCGAGGAAGAGACCTTCCTCCGCACCCTCGCCAGCGGCAGCGCCGTGCTGGACCTTGCCGTCGCGAAGACCAAGAAGGCCGACAACGTCGTGCTGCCGGGCGACACCGCGTTCCTGCTGCACGACACCTACGGCTTCCCGATCGAGATCACCCTCGAGATGGCCGAGGAGGCCGGGCTCAGCGTCAACCGTGAGGCATTCGACACCCTCATGGCCAAGCAGCGCGCGATGGCCAAGGCCGACGCCAAGGCCAAGAAGACGCACCTCGCCGACCTGTCGGTCTACAGCGCCTTCCGTGCCACGGGGGAGACCGTCTTCACGGGCTACGACGCCTTGCAGACCGAATCCAGCGTGCTGGGGATCATCGTCAATGGACTCTCCGTCGACCGCGCCGTGTCCGGGGAGATCGCCGAGGTGATCCTCGCCGAGACGGCCCTCTATGCGGAATCCGGCGGCCAGGAGGCCGACGCCGGCCTGCTCGTGGGCACCGGCTACGAGCTCGAGGTGCTCGACGTGCAGAAGCCCGTCAAGGGACTGATCAGCCACAAGGTGCAGGTGCGGTCCGGTGAGGTCGGCGTCGGGGACGCGGCCACCAGCGTCGTCGACCCGGACTGGCGCCGCGGCGCCCGGCAGGCGCACTCCGGCACGCACGTGCTGCACGCCGCCCTCCGCCAGGTGCTCGGCCCGAACGCCCACCAGTCCGGCTCGTACAACAAAGCCGGCTTCTTCCGCCTCGACTTCTCCTGGAACCAGGCGTTGTCCCCGGCGACCCGCAGTGAGATCGAAGAGATCTCCAACAACGCCATCCGGGACAACCTGCCCGTGCTCACCCGCGAGCTGCCCCTCGCCGAGGCGAAGGCGCTCGGCGCGATGGCCCTGTTCAGTGAGAAGTACGGCGACCGCGTGCGCGTCGTCGACATCGGCGGCCCCTGGTCGCGCGAGCTGTGCGCGGGAACCCACGTCGCCTCCAGCGCCGAGATCGGCATGATCAACCTCGTCAGCGAAGGCTCGGTCGGTTCCACGAACCGCCGGGTGGAATCGCTGGTGGGCCTCGAGGCCTTCCGCGACCTGGCCGCCGAGCGCGCCCTCGTCTCCCAGCTGACCGCGAACCTGAAGACGCCACGGGAACAGCTGCCCGAGCGCATCAACGAGCTCGTGCAGAGCCTCAAGGCCGCCGAGAAGAAGATCGCGGCGTTCGAGGCGCGGGCTCTCACCGACAAGGTGCCGGCCCTCGTCGCGTCCGCTGCGCTGGCGGGTTCCGTCAGCGTCGTGGCCGAGCAGGTCGGCACGCTGGGCTCCGCCGATGACCTGCGGATGCTGGTCACGGCCACCCGCACCCAGCTCGGCAGCACGCCGGCGGTCGTGGCCCTCGCGGCCGTGGTCGCCGACAAGCCCGTCGTCATCGTGGCCACCAACGCCGCAGCACGGGAAGCCGGCCACCGCGCCGGTGCCCTGGCGAAGCAGGTCGCCGGCATCCTCGGCGGCGGCGGCGGCGGCAAGGACGATCTCGCCCAGGGCGGCGGCACCAACGCGGCCGCCATCCCGAACGCCCTTGCCGCCGTTCGATCCGCCGTAGCGGGCTGAGCGTATGCGTCACGGCGTGCGGGTCGGAGTCGATGTCGGGAAAGCTCGGATCGGTCTGGCTCGCAGCGACTCGCACGGCCTGCTGGCGACCCCGGTCGAGACCGTGAGCCGCGACCATTCGGGCAGTCTCGATGTGGCTCGGATCGTGGCCGTGGTGGCCGAGCTCGACGCCGTCGAGGTCGTGGTCGGGCTGCCGCTCGCGCTCTCCGGCAAGACAACGGCGTCGACCAACGACGCGGTCGGGTTCGCCGAGCTTCTGGCCCGGTCGCTGACCGTTCCGGTTCGCCTGATCGATGAGCGTCTCTCCACCGTGGCGGCGCAGTCGGTTCTGCGCGCAGCGGGCCGGAAGGCCAAAACGCAGAAACCGGTGGTCGACCAGGTCGCCGCGGTGATCATCCTTCAGCACGCCCTCGACACCGAACGGTCCCTCGGCACACCCGCCGGCGCCGCCGTCGAACCCGGGCCCGACCAGTTTCCTGCCGCGCTGCCGCCAGCTGCCGCACCCAATGAAGGGCAGCCTCAACGATGACACCCCCTCCCGCCGATAGCGCAGGCACCCCGATCAACCCGGGTGAACCCACCACCCCCCGTGACCCGGCCGAGCAGTTCGGCTCACGCCGGGCGATCCGGGAGTCCCGGGAGGAGGGCACGCGGTCGAGCCGTCGCGCGCTGCTGGACTCCGCACCATCGCCCCGGAAGAAAAAGAAGAGTCGTCGGAGGGGCTGGGGCTGCCTGATCGTCTTCCTGGTGCTGGCCGGACTCGTCGGCGGCGCCGCCGTTCTGCTCCAGGAGCCGATCGGCATGGTCATCGGCATGGTGCAGGGACCGGCGGACTACGAGGGCGACGGAGACGACGAGGTGTTGGTGATGATCCACGACGGCGAAACCGGTCAGGACATCGCGAACTCCCTCGTTGCGCAGGATGTGGTGAAGAGCTACGACGCCTTCTACCAGGTGCTGCGCGCGGAAACCCCTGCACCCGTGTTCCAGCCCGGTGCCTACCGCCTCGCCAGCAAGATGAGCGCCCGCGCCGCCCTCGACGCCCTGCTCGACCCGGACAGCAAACTCGAGCAGACGGTCGTGATCCCCGAAGGAAGCACGGCCTCGTCGATCCTGCAGCTGATCAGCGAGGGCACCAGCATCGAACTGGCCGATCTCGAGGCCGCGGCCACCGACGTCACGCCCTATGGGCTGCCGGCCGAGGCCACCACGCTCGAGGGGTTCCTGTTCCCGGCCACCTACACGTTCCCCCCGGAGACCACGGCGACTGAGGCCATCCGTACGCTCGTGGACCGCCAGTTCGAGGCCCTCGATGAGGCCGGTGTCGCCCCCGAGAACCGCTGGAAGACCATCGTGCTCGCGGCCCTGATCCAGCGTGAGGCCGGGCTCGAGGAGGACTTCTACAAGGTCTCCCGCGTGTTCCTGAACCGGCTCGACCCGGTGCAGTGGCCGAGCGGGCTGCTGCAGTCCGACGCCACCGTGACCTATCAGACCGGAAGAACCGAGCGGGCCACGACGACGGATGCCGAGCGCGCCGACGCCGCCAACCCGTACAACACCTACGTGCACCCCGGGCTGCCCGTCGGCCCGATCTCGAACCCGGGAGACCTCGCGATCGGCGCCGCCGTGAACCCGGCCGACGGACCCTGGCTCTACTTCGTCTCGTGGAACCTCGACACCGGCGAAACCATCTTCTCGGCCACCCTCGAGGAGCACGAAGTAGCGGTTGCCAAGTGGCTGGCCTGGATGGCCGAGCACCCCGAATATGGCTGAGCCGGGCACGGCTGAGCCCGGAGCATCCGCTCCCGTCCCCGCCCGTCGGCTCGCGGTCCTGGGCGCGCCCATCGAGCATTCCCTCTCGCCGGCGCTGCATCGCGCCGCATACGAGGTTCTCGGCCTGGATTGGCGCTACGACGCCGTTCGGGTGCCGGCCGGCGGACTGCCGGATTTCCTGGCTTCACTGGGGTCCGACTGGCTCGGCCTGTCCCTCACGATGCCGCTCAAGCACGAGGTGCGGGCGCTCCTCGACGGCGTCGACCGGGTTGCCGCACAGACCGGCTCCGTCAACACGGTGCTGTTCGGCGAATCCGACGGCCGGCGCACGCTGCAGGGTTTCAACACGGATGTCACCGGCCTGGTCCGCGCCCTCGCCGAAGCCGGAGTGCGGCGCGCGGTTCACGTGACCCTGCTCGGAGCCGGAGCCACCGCGGCATCCGCCCTGGTCGCCGCGGCCGAGCTGGGCGCGGAGATGGTCGACGTGCTCGTGCGCACCCCGGCGAAGGCGGCCGACCTGATCGGACTGGGCCAGAGCCTCGGACTCGTGGTGACGGTGCACTCTTTGACCGATCTGCCCAACCCGGAGCGGGTCAGTGAACTGGTCATCAGTACCCTGCCCGGCGGCAGCGCCCTCGCCGCCGAGTTCCCTGCCGGGCTGCGCCGGCAGGCGCTCCTGTTCGACGTGAGCTATTCCCCCTGGCCCAGCGCCCTCGCCCGGTCGTGGGCGTCGGCGGGCGGCACCGCGGTGTCCGGCGAGGGAATGCTGCTGCACCAGGCCCTGATCCAGGTGCGGATCTTCGCCTCCGGCGACCCGTTCGAGCCGCTCCCGAACGAGGCCGCGGTGCTGCACGCCATGCGCGGCGCCCTGACCCGGAAGGCTGTGACAGGATAGTGGTCATGCTTCGTTGGCTCACTGCCGGAGAGTCCCACGGCCCCGAACTCATCGCTATTGTCGAGGGTTTGCCCGCTGGAATCCCGGTCACTCTAGATGCGATCCGCCTCGACCTTGCGCGCCGCAAACTCGGCTCCGGCCGCGGTGCGCGCATGAAATTCGAGCAGGACGAACTGAACATCTCCGGCGGCGTGCGCCACGGCCTCACCATGGGTGGGCCCGTCGCCCTGCGGATCGGCAACACCGAATGGCCCAAGTGGGCCGAGGTGATGAGCCCCGAGCCGGTGGAGACCCTGTCCGGCCGCGGCCGCGGCGCCCCGCTGACCCGGCCCCGGCCCGGCCACGCCGACCGGGTCGGCATGCAGAAGTACGGGTTCGATGAGGCCCGACCGGTGCTGGAGCGCGCCAGCGCCCGCGAGACTGCGGCCCGCGTCGCGCTCGGTGCCGTCGCCCGGTCGTTCCTGGCCGAGCTCGGCATCACCCTGGTCAGCCACACCCTGTCGATCGGGCCGGTCCGTGTGCCCGAGGACGCCCCGCTGCCCGCGCCCGGGGACGTCGACGCCCTCGACGCCGACCCGCTGCGCTGCTTCGACGCCGCCACCTCCGCCCGGATGGTGGCCGAGGTCGACCAGGCGCACAAGGACGGCGACACCCTCGGCGGCGTCGTCGAGGTGCTGGCGTACAATCTTCCCCCCGGACTCGGTTCGTTCGTGCACTGGGACCGCCGCCTCGATTCGCAGCTGGCGGCCGCGCTGATGGGTATCCAGGCCATCAAGGGCGTCGAGGTCGGCGACGGTTTCCTGACCACCACCCGGCGCGGCTCGGAGGCTCACGACGAGCTCGTGCAGTCCGACGGTCGCATCCAACGGGTCAGTGACCGGGCCGGCGGCACCGAAGGCGGCATGAGCACCGGAACCGTGCTGCGCGTGCGTGCCGGAATGAAGCCCATTTCCACTATCCCGCGCGCCCTCCGCACCGTCGACGTGGCCACGAGCGAGGCGGCCCCCGCGCACCACCAGCGGTCGGATGTCTGCGCCGTGCCTGCCGCGGGCGTGGTCGCCGAGGCGATGGTGGCCCTGGTGCTCGCGAACTCGGTCCTGGAGAAGTTCGGCGGCGACTCGATCGTGGAGACGCGCCGCAACCTGGACTCCTACCTGGCCGAGATCCCGGCGAACCTCCAGACGGGCGCGTCCAGCGACGCCTCCCTCTAGAGCTTGAGACCCCGGACTCCCGCAATGCCCGCGCCGACTCATCCGATCCTGCCCCTCGTCTTCATCGGGCCCATGGCCGCCGGCAAGACCAAGGTCGGCCGGAGGGTGGCGAAGACGCTCGACGTGCCGTTCATCGACACCGACCACCGCATCGTCGCCGAACACGGGCCGATCACGGATATCTTCGAGAAGCACGGCGAGGAACACTTCCGGGCCCTCGAACGCCAGGCCGTGGCGCGGGCCCTCACCGAGCAGGCGGTGGTCTCGCTCGGCGGGGGAGCCGTTCTCGACGCGGAGACCCAGGCCGACCTCGCCGGGTGCTCCGTGGTGTACCTGAGCGTGTCCGCCCGAGCCGTCGGAGCGCGGATCGGCGGAACGAAACGGCCGCTGCTGACGGGCGGCATCGCGGACTGGAAGCGCATCTACGCCCTCCGACGCCCGATCTATGAGGCGCTGGCCGGCATCCGTTTCGACACCTCCCACCGTCCCCTGGACGCCATCGCTGATGACGTCGTGAAATGGACCAAGAAAAGATCATGACCGGAGTACCTGTGCCTGAGTCCACCGAGCCCACCACCGAGCCCCTCATCGAACCCGCCACCCCGCCCACCACGATCATCACGGTTGCGGGGACCGACAGCTACCCCGTGCTGATCGGGCGCGGTCTCCTCGACGACGTCGTCGAACAGCTCGGCCCGAAGGTGGCCAAGGTGCTCATCGTGCACACCTCCCACCTGGGTGCCCGTGCCGTCGCCCTGCGGGAGAGCCTGCTCGGCCGGTTCGAGGTGCTGATCGCCGAGGTGCCCGACGCCGAGGCCGCCAAGCGCGTCGAGGTGGCCGCCTTCTGCTGGCAGGTCATGGGCCAGGCCGATTTCAGCCGGACGGATGCCGTCATCGGCTTCGGCGGCGGCGCCGTCACCGACCTGGCCGGCTTCGTCGCCGCGACCTGGCTCCGCGGCGTGCGCCTCGTGCAGATCCCGACCAGCGTGCTCGGCATGGTCGACGCAGCCGTGGGCGGCAAGAACGGCATCAACACCGCCGAGGGCAAGAACCTCGTCGGTACCTTCTACGCGCCCGCCGCCGTCATCTGCGACCTGGATGTGCTCGACGACCTGCCGCGCAACGAGATCCTGGCCGGTTTCGCCGAGATCGTGAAGGCGGGCTTCATCCAGCTGCCCGAGATCCTCGACATCGTCGAAGCGGATGTCACGGCCGTCACCGACCCGCACACCCCGCAGTTCCGTCGCGTGCTCGAACTCGCGATCGGGATGAAGGCCCGGGTCGTGGGGGAGGACTTCAAGGAGTCCGGCCTGCGCGAGATCCTGAACTACGGGCACACGCTCGGCCATGCCGTCGAACACGCGGAACGCTACGGCTGGCGCCACGGTGCGGCCGTCGCCGTCGGCATGATGTTTGCGGCGGAGGTCGCCCGGCTGAGCGGCCGGCTCTCGGACGAGGCGGTCGACCGGCACCGTCGCATCCTCGAATCCCTCACCCTGCCGACCACCTACCCGGTCGGCCGCTGGAACACCCTGCTCGCCACGATGCAGCGCGACAAGAAGACCCGCAGTGGCATGCTGCGGTTCATCGTGCTCGACGACATCGGCAAGCCGACCGTGCTGGAAGGGCCGGACGCGTCGCTGCTGTTCGCCGCCTACCAGGAGATCGGCTCCTGACCGCACGTAACGCACCCGTCCGGTGAGATCGGTGTGCCTGGATCGGTGGGCTTAGACTGATCGCCAGACCGGGCGCACCCGGTCGCCGCTGACCAGGGTTGTTCGGAGGTTTCATGACCAGTCCGTGGATCGTCCGTTCGGCCGGTGAGACCGGCGGTGGAACCTTCGCAAGCCTGGCCGTGGCCCACGAGGCCGCCGTCACGGAACGCTTCATCGGTCCGGGCGTGCGCAGGCTGGTGCAGGAGTCCTGGCAGCGGTCGCTCTCGCTCAGCCTCGATCCGTCGAAGCTGGCCCCCGAGCACGAGCTCAGCTCCGACGAGCTGCGGGAGCTGCGCGACCGGCATCCGCTCTCCGCCGTGCTCCCGGTCGTGCACAACCTGCTCATCCGGCACGCCTTCCACTCCGGCCTGATCGTGGCCATCGGTGACGAGTTCGGCCGCCTGCTCTGGATCGACGGCGACCGAACCGTGCGGAGCAAAGCGGAGGGGATGCTGTTCGTCGAGGGGTCGGACTGGTCCGAACGCCGGGTCGGTACGAGCGCGCCGGGCACGGCCCTGGCCCTCGATCACGGAATCCAGATTCAGCGCGCCGAGCACTTCAACCAGCTGGCGCATCCGTGGAGTTGCACGGCCGTGCCCATCCACGACCCGCATTCCGGCTCCGTCCTGGGCGTCATCGACATCACCGGCGGCGACGAGGCCGTGGCCCCGCAGACCCTCCCGCTCGTGGAGGCGGCCGTTGCGGCACTGGAAGCGGAACTGCGAATCCAGCGGCTGAGCGTGACCCAGAACCCGCCCACGGTGGCCCGCTTTTTCGGGTCGGCCCCGGCGGCCCCGGCGGCGCCGTCGGCGCGGGCGTCCCCGGCCCGGTTGGGAGTGCTCGGTCGCGACCACGGCCAGCTCGACAGCGCCGACGGCCCGGTGGAGATCAGCCCCCGGCACGCCGAGATCCTCACCCTGCTGGCGTGGAACCGGGACGGACTCTCGGCCGACCGGCTGTCGCTGTTGCTCACCGACCAGGCCAACGCGGTCGACAATCTGCGCGCCGAGATGGTGCGACTGCGCCGGGTGCTCGAGCACACCAGCCCGCGCATCAGCATCGCCTCCCGGCCCTACCGGCTCGAGACGACCGTCGAACTGGATGCCCAGCGCGTGCTGGCGTTCCTGGAGCGAGGCGCGCATCGCGTGGCGCTGGGGGCGTACCGGGGGCCCCTGCTGCCGAGCTCGACCGCGCCCGGGATCGTCGAGATCCGCGCCGAGCTCTCGGCGCGGCTGCGGCAAGCCATGCTCAGCGACGCGTCCGCCGAGCTCCTGCTGGAGTACGCCCGCACCGACGAGGCAACCTACGACAGTGAGGTCTGGCGCGCCTGTCTCGAACTGCTGCCGGCGCGGTCGCCGAAGCGGGCGTCCGTGGTCGCCCGGTTGAACCGGATCGAGGCCGAGCTGCACCCCGACGCCGCGGCGGCCGGCGCCCGCAACCTCCCGCAACGCTGAAGCAACGTTCTCCTTCTTAGGCTCAAGGCCAGGTCCGCGTCCCGCGGTTCCACCCGACAACGTCGTCGACGAGGAGACATCATGACCGTCTATTCCAACCCCGGAACACCGGGCGCCCTGGTCACATTCAAGCCCCGCTATGAGAACTGGATCGGCGGCGAGTGGGTCAAACCCGTCAAAGGCCAGTACTTCGCAGACATCTCGCCCGTCAACGGAAAGCCGTTCGCCGAGGTGGCCCGCGGCACCGCGGAAGACATCGAACTGGCGCTGGATGCCGCGCACAAGGCGGCACCGGCGTGGGGCAGGACCTCGTCGACCGAGCGCGCGGCCGTGCTCAACAAGATCGCTGACATCATCGACGCGAACCTCGAACTGCTCGGTGTCGCCGAGACCTGGGAGAACGGCAAGCCGGTCCGCGAGACGCTGGGCGCGGACATCCCGCTCGCCTCCGACCACTTCCGCTATTTCGCCTCGGCGATCCGGGCGCAGGACGGCGACCACGCCGAGCTGAACGGTGACATGGTCTCCTATCAGTTCCACGAGCCGCTCGGAGTTGTGGGGCAGATCATCCCGTGGAACTTCCCGATCCTGATGGCTGTGTGGAAGCTGGCCCCGGCCCTCGCCGCCGGCAACGCGATCGTGCTGAAGCCGGCCGAACAGACCCCGGTGTCGATCCTCGTGCTGATCGAGCTGATCGGCGATGTGCTGCCTCCGGGCGTTCTCAACGTCGTCAATGGCTTTGGGATCGAGGCCGGTAAGCCGCTCGCGTCGTCCAGCCGCATCCGCAAGATCGCGTTCACGGGGGAGACCTCCACCGGACGCCTGATCATGCAGTACGCGAGCGCCAACATCATCCCGTCGACCATGGAGCTCGGCGGCAAGAGCCCCAATATCTTCTTCACGGACGTCGCCCAGGAGAAGGACGCCTACTACGACAAAGCGCTGGAAGGCTTCGTGCACTTCGCGTTCAACCAGGGGGAGGTGTGCACTGCACCCAGCCGGGCGCTGCTGCAGAAGCCGATCTACGAGGATTTCCTCAGCGATGCAATCGAGCGCACCCGCAAGGCGATTCAGGGCAACCCGCTCGACACCGCGACCCAGGTCGGCGCCCAGTCCAGCAACGACCAGCTGGAGAAGGTCCTCTCCTACATCGACATCGGCAAGAAGGAGGGCGCGAAGCTGGCGCTCGGCGGTGAGCGGGTCGACCTCGGCGGGGAGCTGACCGGCGGCTACTACGTGCAGCCCACCATCTTCGAGGGCCACAACAAGATGCGCCTCTTCCAGGAGGAGATCTTCGGCCCGGTGCTCGCGGTCACCAGCTTCACCGATTACGACGACGCCATCTCAATCGCCAACGACACCCTCTACGGGCTCGGAGCCGGGGTCTGGTCTCGCAACGGCAACATCGCCTACCGGGCCGGACGGGACATCCAGGCCGGCCGCGTCTGGGTGAACAACTACCACGCCTACCCGGCAGGGGCTGCGTTCGGCGGCTACAAGAGTTCGGGCATCGGCCGGGAGAACAACAAGCTCGCGCTGAACGCCTACCAGCAGACCAAGAACCTGCTGGTGTCCTACGACGAGAACGCGCAGGGCTTCTTCTAGGCACGTGACCCCGGTCCGGCCTACGCTGGCGCGGCAGCCCGACCATACGCAGCACCCCACCGGGCCCGGCCCCGCAACCAGAAGGGAACGGCCATGCCGGAGGCCGGCATCACCGCAACGATCACCATGCCAGGAGAGACGATTCCGCGGGTGGAGCTCACGGCCGCCGCGGCCGAGCTTCTCCGCAGCCTCTGGGACGAACACGGCCCGCTGATGTTCCACCAGTCCGGGGGCTGCTGCGACGGCTCCTCGCCCATGTGCTTCCCGGACGGCGAATTCATCACCTCGGACCGGGACGTGCTTCTCGGCCGGTTCGATATCGCACCACCCGGCGAGGCTGCGCGGCCGATCGACTTCTGGATGTCGGCCGAACAGTTCGAATACTGGAGCCACACCTTCCTCACCGTCGACGTCGTTCCCGGTCGTGGCGGCGGATTCTCCGTCGAGGCGCCGCGCGGCGTGCGCTTCCTGCTGCGTTCCCGGCTGATGGACTCCTTCGAGTAATCCTCTCCTCCACCGCTTTCTCCCCGTGACGGCCCTGTGCACAACGGCTCTGACGGATGCCCACCGGGCCATTCTGGGTCGCATGACCACCCCACTCCGCGTCGAAGACGCTGCCCCCGTGACCACGACCGCCGAGGCCCGAGACCGGGTGGCCGACCTGGTCGGCCACGCGATCAGCCATCAGCTCTGGTTCATGCTGCTCGACGCCCGCGGACGGCAGATTCCCCTGCTGATCCCCGTCGGCGGCATCCCGCTCCGTCCGGAACCCGGCGACGCCGCCGCCATGGCTGCGGCGGTCACCGAGCTCCTCGCCGAGCACGGGCCGGGCGGCAGTGTCATCCTCACCCTCGAACGCCCGGGCACCGCGGCGCTGACCGCGCCCGACCAGGCCTGGGCCCGGGAACTCGCCGCCTCCTTCGGCAAGCTGATGCGTATCACGGGCATCTTCGTCGCCCACGACGAGGGCGTCTGCGAACTCGTGGCCCCAATCGGGTGAGCGGTGGCAGACTGTCACAATGATGGTCCTCCGAGAGCGCTTCGACCGTGCTTCCGGCTGTGCTGCCGCCCGGGTGACCGACGGGCCGGCGAATGCCTGAGCGCACCCTGATCCTGTTGCGGCACGCCAAGTCGGACTGGGCGGGCGGGCAGGACGACGTGGACCGGCCGCTGGCCAAACGCGGGGTGCGGCAGGCGCCGCGCACCGGGGTGTGGCTGGCCGACAGCGGCTATCGCATCGATCTCGCGATCGTGTCCCCGGCGGAGCGAGCGCGGGCCACCTGGGACCTCGTCGCCGCCGAGCTCGAGGTCACCCCGCCGACCCAGGTCGACGATGCCGTGTATGCCGCCTCCGCCGGCGAGCTGCTGGGCGCCGTGCGGGCGCTGCCGGGCCCGGTGCACACCGTCGTCCTGGTGGGGCACAATCCCGGACTCGAGAATCTGGCCGGCGCCCTGACCGGCGCGCCCGTGCCGCTGCCGACCTCGGCCCTGGCCGTGATCGGGTGGGACGGTCCCTGGTCGTCCGCCGGTCAGGCCCCCGCCGTCCTGCTGGCCCAGGGCCGGCCGCCCGCGGTGGAAACCGCGGCTCGCTGACGCACGGGGCCTCGTGGCGGGCCGGGATTGGCGAAGGCGGCGGGTCAGTCGTCGAGCCAGGACCAGTGGCTGAGTGGCCAGTTGATCACGAACGCCCGGCCGACCACATTGTCGACGGGCACGAAGCCGTTGCCGAGTGTGTCCGCGTGCAGGCGGCTGTCCGCGGAGTTGTACCGGTTGTCGCCCTCCACCCAGAGGGACGCGGCCGGCACGGTCACGGAGAAGTCGGACTCCGACGTTCGGGTGACCCCGGGCGGCAGCTTGAGGTACGGCTCGCTGATCGGTTCGCCGTTGACGGTGGTGCGGCCCGTGGCATCGCAACAGGCCACGTCGTCGCCGGGCAGTCCGATCACGCGTTTGACGAGGTGGGCGTTGACGGACTGAGCGCCGAGGCCGGCGGTATTGGAGAGCCAGCGGATGCTGTCGGACAGGGAGTCTCCCGTGTCGATCGGGGCCGGATCGGCCGGGCCGAGCCATCCGCCGGGGTCCGTGAACACGACGATGTCGCCGCGCTCGATGTCGACGATGTCGGGAACGAGCTCGTTCACGATGATGCGGTCGTTGATCTGCAGGGTGTCCTGCATCGATCCCGTCGGAATGTAGAACGAGCGGATCAGGAAACCCTTGGTCAGGAATGAGACGAGCAGGGCGATGGCGGAGATGACGACCAGGTCCCGGAGAACGCGGCGCCTCCGGCGTCTGCGGGCGAGGGCGGTGACCGACGCCGTGCCGCGCCGGCCGTCCCGAGGACGGCGTCCCGCAATCTCGTGATCTGACAATTCATCCCCTGATGTGACGCGTGGTGGTGGTGCAGGGCGACCGATGCGGGGCAACTACAGGGCCAGGGCAGGCAGAACCAGGGCAGGCAGAACAAGGATGCACCCGGCGGCCGAATCCTGCCAGAGCAGCAGAGCAGCAGAGCAGCAGAGCAGCAAGGCAGCGCGCCCGAGCAACGGGGGACGAAGCCCGGGCTCGGCGGAGACGCCTGACGGTGCGCTCGAAGGCGCATCAGGGGGATGGTGATCGGTGAAGGCGAAGGAAACGTCGACGTCGAGCAGGCCCGGCGAGGGTCGTCGAGGCCGGTGGAACGCCGCGGGAGGACGGCCGCGGGCTCAGTCCGTGGGGCGGCTGCGCGGGCTGACGTTGGCGCGGAGGGATTCGACCCGCTCCCGGGCCTCGTCTTCCGTGCGATAGGTCTCCGGCGACGGAATGCTCTGACCGTTGTCCGACGAGAAACAGAATCGGTAGCCGCCAGACGGGTCCCGATAGATTTCGAATTTTCCGGCCATGTCACACCCTCGTCCTTGGCCTCGTACCGGCCAAACGACCGGTCTCCTCACCATACCGCCGCGGAACGGCGGCGGCTATAGGGACCTCGGCGCGCGGCAGCCCGATGCCGGCAGGCATGGGTCGCGCACAGATTTCAGAGCTTATGATTGAACAAGACCGACGACCCGATGGGAACCCTTTCCGCATGACTGCGCGCGCACCATTCTTCGTTCGCAATCGGGTGGACGGCACCGACGGGGCCCTTGCCGAACGTGCCGGCGGCACCGGCATCCGGGACACCATCACTCGCTATTACTCCCTGACCAAACCCGGCGTGCTCTACGGCAACGCGCTGACGGCCGCGGCCGGCTTCCTGCTGGCGGCCCGGGGCCAGGTGGATCTCCTCCTGTTCGCGGCGCTCTGCCTGGGGACCACGCTCGTGATCGCCTCGGCCACAGTGCTCAACAACGTGCTCGACCGCGACATCGACACGGTGATGGAGCGCACCAAGAAGCGGGCCACGGTCACCGGCAGCATCGGCGTGCGCAACGCGGTCATCTTCTCGAGCCTGCTGTTCGTCTTCGGCATGGCGATGCTCATCGCGTGGACGAACTGGCTCGTCGTCGCCGTCGGCCTCGGCGGTTTCCTCGTCTACGTCGTGCTCTACGGGATGCTGTCCAAGCGCCTGTCGATCCACGGCACCCTGGTCGGCAGCGTCTCCGGCGCGGCGCCCATCCTGGCCGGCTACGTCGCCGTCACCGGAGCCGTCGACATCGGGGCCGTGCTCGCCTTCCTGGCCGTGTTCCTCTGGCAGATGCCCGAGTTCTACTCCATCGCCATCTACCGCCATGACGAATACGCCCGCGCCGGCGTGCCGGTCATCTCCGTGGTGCGCGGGATCCCGAACACCACCGTGCAGATCCTCGTCTACACGATCGGATTCGTCGTCTCGACGCTGCTGCTGTCGGTGTTCGGCTACGTCGGCTACGTCTACTCGGCGGTCATGGGCGTGCTCGGCGCCTACTGGATCTGGCTCGGCGTCGTCGGCCTGAACGCCACCGATCCATCCGCCTGGGCCCGGCGGATGTTCCGCTACTCGCTGGTGATGATTTTGGTCTACTGCGTGATGATCTCGGTCGGGCCGATCCTGCCCTGATCCCGCCTCGGCGGCGGCGGTGCCTGCCCGCCACCGCGCGATCCCTGGGCGCGCGCTCCCCTAGGCTGTGTGAATGAGTACAGTCCTCGTTCTGAACGGCCCGAACCTGGGGCGGCTCGGCAGCCGCGAACCCGACGTCTACGGCTCGGCCGACCTCGACTCGCTGCGGGCTACGCTAGCGCAGGCCGCCCCGGCGGGGATGACGGTCGACGTACGCCAGACGGACGACGAGGCCGAGCTCATCCACTGGCTGTACGAGGCCGTCGATGAGCGCATCCCCGTCATTCTGAACCCGGCGGCGTTCACGCACTACAGTTACGCGCTGCGGGATGCCGCCGCTCTCGTGACCAAGGCCGGCGTCACCCTGGTGGAGGTGCACCTGTCCAACCCGCACGCCCGGGAAACGTTTCGCCACACCAGCGTCGTCAGCGCCGTGGCCACCGGCGTGATCGCCGGGTTCGGCTTCGATTCCTACCGCCTGGCCCTGGACTTCATCGCCCGGTCGGCGCCGCCGACCACTTAACCGGCCCGGTCCCGAGCCGTTGGTGCTGGGGCTGCAGGGCAACTACACTCGTTTGAGGCCGATTCGGCCGCGCACCTTCCTAATTGAACCAAGTGAACGGAACACCTTTTCATGGCATCAACCGCCGATATCCGAAATGGCGTCGTACTCAACATCGATGGCCAGCTGTGGGCAGTC
>DATISQ010000227.1:0-7534 GCA_035581905.1 Cryobacterium sp. | reverse complement strand
GAAGAGTGGCTGGGCGCGCCCGCCGCGGCCGACGAGCACGTGCAGAGCACGGCCGCCTACTACCGGGAATTCGTGCTGCCCTGGATCGGCCGCCGGCTCACCGGGCGCTCCTCCGGTGACGGCCGTCCGCCCAAGCGCCCCTTCCTCGAGCCCGTCGACGTCGGCTGACCGGCACCCGGCCCGGGACGGTCGCTGTGCGACCCTCACGGGCATAAATTGACGGCGATCGATCTTCGGCGTAGATTGCATCGATAGTCATCAATGTATTGAGGTCTGAGTCGAGGGAGAGCGCCATGAGCGAGAACAGCAACCCGGTGCGCGAAGAAGTGCGGGCCCGCTACGCGAGTGTGGCTCTCTCGGTCACGAACGAGGGCCGGCGGTCGCTGCTCGCCGAGCCGACGGCCGCAGCCGGCTGCTGCGGCGCCGACGACACGGCCCAGGCCACGGATGCGCCCGCCGGCTGCTGCGCCCCGGCCGCCATCGATGAGAGCCTGGTCTTCGGCTCCGCGCTCTACGACGACGCGACGACCGCGGATCTCCCGGGCGCGGCCCTGCTGGCCAGCCTCGGCTGCGGCAACCCCACGGCGGTCGCCGACCTCCAGGCCGGCGAAACCGTGCTCGACCTGGGCTCGGGAGGAGGCATCGACGTGCTCCTCTCCGCCCGCCGGGTCGGCCCCATGGGGTTCGCCTACGGCCTCGACATGACCGACGAGATGCTCGACCTGGCCCGGCACAATGCGGCCGCCGCCCAGGCGCAGAACGTCGAGTTCCTGAAGGGCACGATCGAGGAGATCCCCCTGCCCTCCGACAGCGTCGACGTCGTCATCTCCAACTGCGTGATCAACCTGTCGACCGACAAAACCGCCGTGATCGGGGAAATGTTCCGCGTGCTGCGGCCCGGCGGCCGCGTCGGCGTATCCGACGTCGTGGCCGAGAACCACCTCGCGCCCGCTCAGCGGGCCGAGCGCGGCTCCCACGTGGGCTGCATCGCCGGTGCGCTCTCGATCGCGGAATACGAAACCCTGCTCGACGACGCGGGCTTCGAGCAGGTGAGCGTCACCCTGACCCACGAGGTCACCGACGGGATGCACGGCGCCATCGTGCGGGCGGTCAAACCCGCCGGCGCCCGCTAGCCCGGTCGGCCGGGCCAGGTCGGCCAGCGCCGGCTAGGCCTGGCCGGCCGCCGGCACCCGCAGCAGGGCGCCCTCGCTGCGGCAGGTGGCGGCCGCGACCAGCATGGCGTCGGCCAGCAGGGCCTGCCAGCCCGCGGCATCCGTGGGCACGCCCTTCGTCAGCATGGTCTGCACGGTCGAGGCGAGCGTCGCGTCGCCCGCGCCCATGGTGTCGACGACGGCGCCGGGAAGCACGGCGATCGGCTCGGCCACCAGCAGCCCGGCTCTGGCGACGGATGCCCCCGCGCGCCCGGCCGTGGCCAGCACCGCCTGCGTGCCGGCGGCCAGCAGCCGCTCCCGCAGCGCCTCGAGGGTGCTGCGGTAGAGCAGCTCGGCGTCCTCGTCGCCGACCTTCGTCAGCAGGCTCCGGGCAGCGAGACGTTCGAAGTTCGACACGAACAGGTCGCCGTCGGCGAGCATGCCCGCTCTCGGGTTCGGGTCGATCACGAGGCGTCGTTCCGGCTCGGCGCCCGCGGCGATGAAGGCATCCGTCTGGGCCGTGTCGTCGAACGGGAAGCAGCTCACGACCACGAGGCGGGCGGCGTCGAGGGCCGCGCGCTCGGCCGGACCGAACTCGATCCGGCGCTTCTTCGCGGCTTCGTTGAAGGCGTAGGTGGGCTCACCGTCGGTGCGGTCGGAGGTGGCGCGCGAGCTGCCGAACGGGCCGGGAGTGGCCACCAGGGTCACGTCGTGGGCGGCGAGGAACTCGCGCAGCACGACCCCGTCGGCGTCGTCGCCGACCATGGCGATCAGGGTGGTCGGCACGCCGAGCACGGCCAGGCCGACGGCCACATTGAGGGCGGCGCCGCCCGGGAACTCCAGGCGCGACCCGGGGCTCAGCATTTCGTCGATGAGGGCGTCGCCGACCACGACCACCCGGTTCTGCTCCGTCAGGTTCTGCTCCGTCATTCGGTCTGTCTCCCTTGCGCCCGCCACCAACCCTGTCGCACCAAGCCTAGGGCTCGGGCGTCGGCCTGCGACGACCGGTGCCAGCCCGCGCCCGCCGGCGTTCACCCGGCGAAATCAGACATGACCGTGTTTGTCCAGCCCCTTTCACCAGGAGTGATGCCGTCGTATGCTCCCTAACAAGGCGGGGCACGCTCCCCGAATACCGGTCCTTAGTCCCTGATTGCAGGGTCCGTATGAGACCGGAGAGAAGCACCCCTCGTCGGGGGCAGGGACATCATCGGGGTGACCTGCCCCCATTCCCCGGCACGTACAGTCGGATCATGGCTCCCGACGCACCGCCCCCGTGGATCGCCGCCGACGAGATCTTCGCCCGCGTCGGCTTCGGGGCCGCGGCCCGCGCCCTGCAGACCGCCGTGCGAGCCGGGCTGGACCCGGCCGCCGACTGGCCCCGCGGCATCCTGCCCGTCGACCAGGGCCAGCTGCTGCTGATGCCGTCCCGGTCGGCGGAGTTCGTGGGCGTCAAGGTCGCCACCGTCGCACCGGGCAACCCCCAGCTCGGTCGCGAACGTATCCAGGGCGTCTACCTGCTGATGGATGCCGCCACGCTCAGCCCGGTCGCCCTGCTCGACGGCATCGCGCTGACGACCCTGCGCACCCCGGCTGTGTCGGCGGCCGTCGCCGACCTGCTCGCGCCCGCCGAGGTGGAGCACCTCGTGGTGTTCGGCTCGGGGCCCCAGGCGTGGGGCCATGTCGAGGCGATGCGCGCCATCCGTCACGTCGCCCGGGTCACGGTGGTCGGCCGGCACCCGGGCCGCGCCGAAGCTCTGGCCGAACGGGTGCGGGCGAGCGGGTTGCCCGCGCAGACCGGTACCCCCGCCGCCGTGGGGACCGCGCAGCTCATCGTCTGTGCCACCACCGCCCGCACCCCGCTGTTCGACGGGTCCCTGGTGCCGCGGGACTCCTGCACGGTGGCGGTCGGTTCGCATGAGCCCGACGCCCGCGAGCTTTCCAGCGCGCTGATCGGGCGCGCGCAGGTCGTCGTCGAAGACAGCCAGGTCGCGCTGCGGGAGGGCGGGGACGTGCTGATCCCGCTCCGGGAGGGTGTGGTCGAGGCCGATTCCCTGGTGCCGATGCGGGACATCCTCACCGGCACGGTCGCGGTCGACCGGACCCGCCCCCGCGTGTTCACCAGCTCCGGCATGTCGTGGCAGGACCTGGTGGTCGCCCAGGCCGTCTTCCGCCCGGAGAGCCGCGAGTAGCCTCGAACAGGCCGGCCTCAGTCAACGAGGGCGGGCGACGGATGCGGCGGGTCCGGAACCGCGGGCGCCGGCGCCGCGCGCAGGCGGTGCCCCTGCTCCACCCGCTGCCCCCAGGTGGTGCCCGCGATGATCAGCCCGGCCCCGAGCACCGCCACCAGGCCGAGGCTTTCACTGCCGAGGCTCACCCCCACGAGCACCGCCCAGATCGGCTCGGTGCCCATCAGCAGGCTGGCGCGCGCAGCGGAGGTGTGCCGGATCGCCCAGGTCTGGGCCAGGAACGCGAACACGCTGCAGGCCAACCCGAGATACAGCACCCCGAGCCAGGCGGCCGGGCCGAAGGCGCCGATCGCCCGCAGCGTGCCCGGCGTATCCGCTGCCAGAAACACGACGGCCCCCACGGCCGCCTGCACCAGCGTGATCGTGAGAATGCCGGGCCGGCGACCGGCCACCGTGCGCCGGGTCAGCCGGCCGACCAGGGTGACGTGCAGCGCACGCACGAGCGCCGCCGCGAGCATGAGCAGGTCGCCCGGGTTCGGGGCGCGGAATCCGTTGCCGGAGACGAGCAGCGCCACGCCGACGACGGCGAGCACCGCGGCGACGAAGAACGGGCGCGGCAGCCAGTTGCGCGCCGCGACCGATTCGAGGATCGGGGTGAGGATGATCGTCAGGCTGATGATCAGGCCGGCGTTCGTGGCCGAGGTCACGGCCACGCCGGCCGTCTCCAGCCAGAGGATCGCCGCCTGCGTGAACCCGAGCAGCACGCCCACGGACAGCTCGGCGCGGGTCGGCCGCCGGGGCCGGCTCAACGCCCAGATCAGCAGCAGTGCCAGCGCGGCCACCAGGAAGCGCAGGGCGAGCACGGCGCCCACGCTCGCCTGCTCGGTGAGTACCTTGGCGGCGAGATAGCTGCCGCCCCAGACCAGCGCGACGAGCAGCAGGACGGCGTCGATGCGGTAGCGTCCGAGCCTCGGGAGAAAGGTCATGGGCCCATGCTCCCGGGCCGGATCCGTTAAGTCCAAGTCGGGGCAAGACCCGGTGGTCGCCCGGACCGTCGTCGTCCACCCGGCATCCCGGCCTCGAGAGCGGGTGAGGGCTGGCGCGCGCGACGGATGCCCGCCACCTCACTGCTCGACCAGTAGCTCCCAGTCGCGCTGCACGTCGCGGGAGAACTGCAGTTGCCTGACCATGGCGGGGATCTCCCAGACCAGCCAGACGGGGACCAGCAGGAACGGCCAGAGACCGGCGGGGGTCTGGAACATGCCGAACACGGTGATGATGAGCGCCAGCGGAACCTTGACCACGTTACCGACCCCCTCGTTGCTCTGGGTGGAAGGAATTGAATACCTCCATTGATGCTCCGGGCGCGCGGAGAACGCAATGGCGGCGACCTTGGAAATAGCCCAGAAGTGGCCCGGAACGCCCGGGCCGGCTACCCGCGGTCCCGGTCCGCGATCCGCTCGAGCTCGTCGCCGATGCCGATGTCGGCCACGACGACCCGGCCGGCCAGGCTCGCCGCGGGTTCCCGCAGCAGGCCGGGCTTGCAGCCGCCGAACGTCACCGTCAGGTCCGCGGGCAGCACGGTGGGGTCCGGCACGGCGCCGTCGTCGACGCCGATCCCGCTGGGCAGGTCCACCGCCACCACCAGAGGGGCTTCGTGGCGGTGCAGCACGGGCAGGATGGCCGCCACCACCTCCCGGGCCCGCCCGCGCAGCGCCGGGCTGGCGCTCGTGCCGGTGCCGAGGATGCCGTCGAGGATCACCGCGGCTGCCTGCGCCGCGCCGGCGAGCACGGCATCCGTTTCGTCGAGGGGCAGCAGCGCCGCCCCGGCCTCGAGGGCGGCTTTGAGTCCGCCGTCATGGAGCTGTGCCGCCGTGGGCACGATGGCCACCCGGGCGCCCTGGCCGGCGAGCAGCGCAGCCGCGTGCAGCGCGTCGCCGCCGTTGTTGCCCGCGCCGGCCAGTACCAGCAGCCGTGCGCCCGGCACTCCCCCGCGCTCCTCGAGCAGCGCCGCGGTCTCCCCGGCGAGCGCGGACGCCGCACGCTCCATCAGGGGCACGCCCGCCGCCAGGAAGGGAGCTTCGGCCTCGCGCATCTGGACGGCGGTGTAGGTCTTCACGTCGTCAGAGTACCCCCGTGTCTGCCCGGCCCCGAAGACCGGCCCGGAGCACCCGGTTCGCACCCGTCTCCCATCCTGACCGGGCATGCTGGAGGCCTGATCGCCCGCCATCTGCGGCCGGCGGGCGACGAGAAAGCTGACACAGTGGCCGGCGCACGGGGCATCACCATTCCGAAACTGACTCTGGCCGCCGAGCGGAGCCGCCCGGCTCCCCCGCGGCCGTTCCTGCAGCGTGGCCGCCGCTTCGCCGAACTCGTGCGCATCGCGCGGAAGAACGGGCTGTTGCCGGTGCGGCGGCTCGACTTCACGACCGACCCGAGTGGGGCATCCGTTCGCGCCGTGCAGGCCGAGGGCCTGCGGGCCGCCCTGGAGGAGGCCGGCGGCGCGTTCGTGAAGATGGGCCAGTTGCTCTCCACCCGGTCCGATTTCCTGCCCCCGGAATTCGTCACGGCCCTCGCGCAGCTGCAGCAGAGTGTGAAGCCGGCACCCTGGGACGAGGTGGAACGGATGCTGGAGGACGAGTTCGGCGGTCCCCTCGCCGGCGTCTTCTCCGACTTCGATCCCGATCCGATCGCCGCCGCATCGATCGGCCAGGTGCACCGGGCCACCCTGATGAACGGCACGGTCGTGGCCGTGAAGGTGCAGCGGCCCGGCATCGTGCCGGAGCTGCGGCGCGACGTCGCCATCGCCCTGCGGGTGACGAACGTGATGAGTTTGACGTCTCCGCAGGCCAGAACCCTCGGCATCAAGGCGGTCGCCGAGGACTACGCGGCCGACCTGGTGCGTCAGCTGGACTTCCGGCTGGAAGCGCTGAACCTCTCGGCCATGCGCGCCCTCCAGCTGCGCGGCCCGCGGGCCGGCGAGCTGCGCTTTCCCGAGCTGTTCGAGTCCCTCTCCAGCGATCGCGTGCTGGTGATGGAATATCTGGTCGGGGACACGTTCAGTGATCTGAACGGGAAGGCCGACGCCCCGCGGGCCGAACTCGGCGCCGCGATGCGCACGGTGCTGAGCGCCTTCGTGCGCCAAATCGTCTTCGACGGCGTCTTCCACGCCGACCTGCACCCCGGCAACATCATGCTGCTGGCCGACGGTACGCCCGCGCTGGTCGACTTCGGGTCGGTGGGCCGGCTCGACCTGCAGCTGCGGGAAGCGATCCAGGAACTGCTGATCGCCTACCTCCAGTCCGACACCCAGCTGATCGCCGACGGGCTGCTCAAGCTCGCCCCGCTGCGGGTGGGCGCCGACGAAAAGGCGTTCCGCCGCGAGCTGAGCGCGTTCATCACGTTCGAGCTGGGGCCCGGTGCGCGCGTCGACGTGCTGACCGTGGACGTCCTGGTGGCCATCCTGACCCGGTACGGCGTGGGCATCCCCGCCGAGTTCGTGGCGGCGGCGCGCGCGTTCGCGGTGCTCGAGGGCACCCTGCGCTCCACGATGCCGGAGTTCGACCTGCTCGAGGAGTCCCGCGCGCTGGCGAGCGTGCAGATCCGCGACCAGATGGCGCCGTCCAACGTACGCGAACTCCTGACTACCGAGATCCTCGCCCTGCTCCCCAGCGTGCGCCGGCTCCCCCGACGCATCGACCAGATCGGGCAGGCCCTCGAACTGGGCCAGCTCAACGTCAATGTGCGGCTGCTCGCGGACAAGAGCGACCGGCGGCTGCTCACCGGGCTGGTGCGGCAGAGCCTGCTGGCTGTGGTCGGCGCGACGGCCGGGGTGATGTCCCTGGTCCACCTGACCGCTCCCGCGCCGGCGGACCCCGGGGTGATCAGCACGGTGACGGCCGGGTTCACCCTGGGCGCCGGATCCGCGGTGCTGCTGGTCTCGGCGGTCGTGGACTCGCTCGTGACCCGCAGCCGGGACTGACCCTGGCAGGAATAACGGCACAACCACACCCGAACTGGGGGCAAAACTTGCTGGCATACCAGCACCAAAGAAACTCAGAATATGGGTGAGGAAAAAGCTTGCATCTCGAGCTCGACCCCGAGGTGACTCTCGCTCCCGCATTCGCGGCCTCATCGACAAAGGCAAACCCGGCGTAAGCCGGGGACGCAAAGCCACGGGACCCAGTGCGGGTTAGC
>DATISQ010000226.1:0-6657 GCA_035581905.1 Cryobacterium sp. | reverse complement strand
TGCGGATGCAGGGTCACCCCGGCGTCGCTGATCGGGTCGCCGCGGCCCGTCTTCAGGTCGACGATGACCGCCCGCCCGTCGCCGAGCCGTTCGACCCGGTCCACCGTTCCGGAGAGCACGGCGCCGTCGACGTCGAGCTGGAAGGTGCCCTCCGCGCTGAGCAGCCGCCCGCCGCCGCGTTCGAAGTCGAGCAGGTACGAGGCGAGCCGGTCGGTCAGCGCGCGCGCCTCGACCTTCTGGACCCGGGACTGCCAGTCGGCGTCGAACTGCAGTTCGCCCCAGCGCGCCTCGACCCCCGCCCAGAGCGCGTCGGGGCTGCGGTCGGTGGCATCCTCCATCACCTTGTGGATGATCGTGCCGAGGTTCGCGGCGGTGTTGGAGGATCCGCCGCCGACCTGCCCGATCACCCAGTGCAGCGGGCAGGTCTCGAAGGCCGCCATCCGCGACGGCGAGACCCGCACCGGGGCGTCGCCGGCGTCCGGGTCGTTCAGCGGGCGCACGGTGCTGGGTTCGTTCACGCCGTACCACTGGTCGGGGGCGGCGCCGGCCACGTTTTCCCGGGCCAGCCGGGCCAGGGTCGCGGCGGCATCCGTGGCCCGGATCGCGGCCTCGTCACCGTCGCGGGCCGACGCGATGCCGCGGGTGAGGTCGCGCCGGAGCCGGCCCACCAGGCCGCGCAGGGAGAGCGGGTAGCGGCTGATGTCGCCGGGCTCCGGCGCCGTGACGGGTGCGGGCTTGGGCAGCAGCCGGAAGAAGACCGACGGCTGGTTCTCCTCGTTGTCGATGGCCGTCACCAGCAGTTCGGTGCGGGCGCGGCTCGCGGCCTGGGCGAACATCCGCAGCTCGTCGTGCAGCACCGCGGTGCGGGCACCGGCCTCCTCCGGACGCCGGCCGGCGGCGAGCGCGGCCAGGTCGCCGGCGCCGAGCAGCGAACCACGGATGCGCAGGTCGGGCCACACGTTCTCCTGCACCCCGGCGATGACGACGACGTCGAATTCGCGGCCGATCAGGCCGCTCGGGGTGGACACGACGACCGCGTCGCCGAGCGCGCGCGGCGCGAGGGTGTCTTCGGGAACGTCGGTGTCGACGAGGTGTTCGAGGAACAGAACCGGCGGGGCGGCCGGGGTGCGCTCCACGTAGCGCTGCGCGGCGGAGAAGAGGGCCACCACGGCGTCGAGGTTGTGGTTGGCCTCGTCGGCGACGATGCCCGTGCCGGTGGACTGCTCCTTCCACTCCCGGGCGAGGCCGCTGCGCTGCCAGAGACCCCAGAGCAGTTCCTCGATGGTGGCGCCGGCCGCGTACTCCACGGCGGCGGCCCGGAGGCTCTCCCCGCAGCTCGCGGCCCGGCGGGCCGTGCGGTTGTCGATGGCCGCCAGCAGGCCCGGGTTGACGAGGGCCTCCACCAGGAGCTCGTCGGCGGAGCGGTTCCGGTCGGCGCCGAGTTCCTGCTGGCGCAGCGCGGCCCGCAGGCGCCGCAGGGTGATCGGGTCGAGGCCGCCGAGCGGGCCGCGGAGCAGCAGGGTCGCCTCCTCGGGGCCCAGCGGCTTGCGCCCCAGGGTCACCTCGAGCGCGAGGATGAAGGCCCGCACGGCGAAGTCGTCGCGCAGCGCGGTCTGCGCGCTCGACACCTGGGTGGGCACCTCGAGGGCGGCGAGGCCCTTCGACAGGGAGGGAACGAGCGAGCCGCTGCGCACGACGACCGCCATCTGCCCCCACGGGATGCCACCGAGCACGTGCCGTTCCCGCAGCCGGCGGGCGATCACGGCGAGCTGGTCGGCGGGGCTGCCGGCGAGCAGGGCCTGCACGGGGTGGTCGGCCGCCTGCGCGGGGTCGGCGGGGTCGGCAGCCTGCGCCCGGTCGGCGGGGTCGCCAGCCTGCGCAGGGTCGGCCGGGCCGGCCGGCTCCTCGCCCTCCGCACTGGCGGCGAACCGCTGGGTGCCGGCCGAGGCGGCGCCGATGCGGTGCGTGATGCCCCGCACCACCCCGCGGATGGCCGCGTCGTGCCGGTACACCGTGCCGAGCACCAGGGTGGGCAGCACGGCGCCGGACAGGTACGTGCCCAGGCGGCCGAGGGCATCCGGGTGGGCGCCGTGGAAGGAACCGGTGCTGATGTCGGGATCGCCGAACGCGATGACGCCCACGCCGCGCGCCGCGAACTGCGCGAGCAGGGTCAGGTTGGCCTGGGTGAGCTCCTGCGCGTCGTCGAGCACGATCAGGCGGAGCCCGCCGAGGGAGCCGAGCGCTGCCGAACCGGCGGCGGAACCGGCCGGCGCCCCGGCCACGATGGCCGCGGCGAACCGGGCCAGTTCGGTGGAGTCGTACTGGCCGGGGCGGGACTGGTCTTTCACGTCTTCGTAGCCGTGGATGAACTCGGCCGCGGCCACCCACTCCGGCCGCTGCTCGCTGCGGCCGAGAACGGCGAGCGCCTCCGGGGTCACGCCGTATTCGACCGCGCGCATCATCAGGTCCCGCAGCTGCGTGCGGAACCCGCGCAGGCTGCGCACGTCGGCGCCGAGGGTGTCCGGCCAGTTCGGGCCGGTGTGCTGCGGCGCCCCGGCCTGCTGAACCTCGGCCTGGTCCTGTCGGTGCCCCTCGAGCAGCTCGGCGATGATCTGGTCCTGCTCGCCGCCGGTGAGCAGGGTGGGAGCCGGCCCGCCCACCCGAGCCACGGCATCCCGCACGATCTGGAACGCGACCGAGTTCGCGGTGCGGGCCAGCGGGCCGTTGGTGGGCACGCCGAGGCGCAGGGCGAGCCGGTCGCGCAGGGCCGTGGCACCCGTGCGGGTCGGCACCAGCACCAGCACTTCGCTGGGCGAATACCCCTGGCCCAGCACGCACTCGGCGACGAGTTCCACCAGCGTGGCGGTCTTGCCGGTGCCAGGCGCGCCGATCACCGCGGCGCTGATTCCAGGTGGGGTCCTGCCTGGTCCACCGGGCACGGCAGGCTCCGCGACCAGCGCCAGAACCGCGCGTTGCGAGTCGTCGAGGAGGATCGTTTCGTGCGCGGTACGGAGCGGGATTCCCAGGGTTGTCACGTTTTCAAAGCTAGCGGGTTGCGCCGACAGAGAACGGTGTCCGGCCGGTGCGCGGTTCTGTCGTAATCTGGGCGCTTAGGCAACGAAAGGCGCATCTGGTGGATATCCGCATTGGCATCTTCAATTCTCCCCGTGAGATCAGCTTCGAGAGCTCACAGCCCGCGAACGTGGTCGAGGAGACGGTCGCTGCCGCCCTCGCCGGCGAGACCGGCTACCTGAAGCTCTCCGACAGCAAGGGCAAGCTCTACATCGTCCCGACCGTCGGGCTCGCGTACGTGGAGCTGGGCACCGAGGAATCCCGCCGCGTCGGCTTCGTCGCCTAACCTCCCGTGGAACTCCTCTTCATCGCCCTCGGCGGTGCGGTTCTGGGGATCGCCGCGCGGTACGCCCTTCCGGGGCGCAGGACGCACGGCGCGGTCCTCGTGCCGGCCATCGGCACCGCGGTCGCGTCCGTCGTCTGGGTGCTGTTGACCTGGCTCGGCATGCCCTGGGACGGCGTCTGGATCTGGTGGGTCACCCTCGGGGTGGCCGCACTGGCATCCGTCACGGCCGACCTGGCTTTGGGGCGCACGCGCACCGCCGGCGACGAGCGGATGCTGCACACCCTGATCCGCGACGGGCACCCGACCGGCGCGTGACGTTGTCGCCCGGACAGGCGGCCGGCGCTTCGGCGCGGCCGCCGTTTCGGCGCGACCGGGCGGATGTCCGGGGCACCCGCGGGCGGATGAACGGCCAGGCGGTCAGGCGGTCAGGCCGAGCCCGTCCATGCGGCGCGTGTGCGCGGCGATGAGTTCGGTGAACACGGGTTCGATCCGGGACTCGTCGGCGGTGATGCCCTCCATCGGCAGGGCCGAGCGGGCAACCAGCAGGGTGTCCCCGACCAGGCGGCGTCCCCACAGGGCCAGGTGCGACCCGCGCTCCGGGCCAGCGGCGATGGCGGTCTTCAGGTGGGTGACGAGAACGTCAGTGCCGGCGTCCTGGCCGAGCAGGTGCGCCACCCGCGGGCCCACGTCGCCGGGCAACCCGTCGGACAGCCGGATGAAGAAGTCGTCGAGGAGTCCCGCGGCGAGGTAGCAGCTGAGCAGCAGCTCGTGCCAGTCGGCTCCGGCCGTCTGCTCACGGAACGCGTCGAGCCGGGGCGCGAACGGTTCCATCACCTCGGACGGTTCACCGCCACGGCGACGGATCTCGGCCACGAGCCCCTGGTGCTTGGCGAGGGCCCGGCCGGCGGCGGCGCTCAGCTCCTCCTTCGCGGCGAGGTCCGGTGCGATCGAAATCGCCAGGGCGAGGTTCTCGAACATGCCGAGCTGGAAGTAGGCCGCCTGGCCGAGGTACGGCAGCAACTCCGGGGTGAAGCCGGCGATATCGACTTTCGTGGTCGACTGACGCTCCCGCCGCGTCGATTGCCGGGGTGCCTCTACGCGCTTCCCGCGCCGATCAGTCCACATGATCACAGGCTCAGCTTAGGACAGTGCCGCGCCCGCACCGCGGGTTGCCGCCCCGGCGGGGCGAATCCGCGCGGCGCGGTGCGGTATAAGCCGCTTCACAGGGCTGCCCGATAAGGTGGGACCACGCCATCGGCATGGATCGGTGGCCAGGTGCCCGAAGCAAAAGACGGGCGCATCCCGCTTCCAGCTAATGAACAGGCAATAATTCGTGACTTTCTCCGAACTCAATATCGACCAGGACATGGTCCAGGCACTCGCTGATAAAGGCATCATCGAGCCCTTCCCCATCCAGGTGCAGACCATCCCTCTCGCCCTCTCCGGCCAGGACATCATCGGTCAGGCCAAGACCGGCACCGGCAAGACCCTCGGCTTCGGCCTTCCGATCATCCAGCGCCTCGGGCTCGACCCCGCGCCGGGCGTGCAGGTGCTCGTCGTGGTTCCGACCCGCGAGCTGTGCGTGCAGGTCTCCGAAGACCTCGAGACGGCCTCGAGCAACCGCAGCACCAAGGTCGTCTCCATCTACGGCGGCAAGGCCTACGAGGGCCAGATCGAGGCGCTCAAGGCCGGCGCGCAGATCGTCGTCGGAACCCCCGGCCGCCTGCTCGACCTCGCCAGCCAGCGACTGCTCAGCCTCGCCAATGTGAGCGAAATGGTGCTCGACGAGGCCGACAAGATGCTCGACCTCGGCTTCCTCGCCGACATCGAGAAGCTGTTCTCGCAGACACCGTCCACCCGCCACACCATGCTGTTCTCGGCCACGATGCCCGGCCCGATCGTCGCCCTGGCGCGCCGGTTCATGAACCGTCCGATCCACATCCGTGCGAGCGACCCCGACGAGGGCCTGATGCAGGCCAACATCGAACACCTCGTCTACCGCGCGCACAACATGGACAAGGACGAGGTGATCGGCCGCATCCTGATGGCCGAAGGCCGCGGCAAGACCGTGATCTTCACCCGCACCAAGCGGGCCGCCGCCAAGCTGGTCGAGGAACTCGGCGACCGCGGCTTCAACGCCACGGCCGTGCACGGTGACCTCAACCAGGAACAGCGCGAACGCGCCATGGCCTCGTTCAAGGCCGGCAAGAAAGACATCCTGATCGCCACGGATGTCGCCGCGCGCGGCATCGACGTCGACGACGTCACCCACGTGATCAACCACACCATCCCGGAAGACGAGAAGGCGTACCTGCACCGCGTGGGACGCACCGGCCGCGCGGGCAAGACCGGCATCGCCGTGACGTTCGTCGACTGGGACGACATGCACAAGTGGACGTTCATCAACAACGCGCTCGACTTCGGCACGCCCGTTCCGCTGGAGACCTACTCGTCGTCGCCGCACCTCTACACCGACCTGAACATCCCGGCCGGGTCGAAGGGGCGCCTCCGCTCCTCGCCGATCCGCGAGACCGCGGCCTCGGCTGCGCGCTCGGGTGGCGCGGGCCGCACCGGCGGCGCCGGCCGTTCCGACTCGGGTCGTTCCGACTCGGGTCGCTCCGGCTCGGGCCGCACCGGCGGGGACTCCGCGCGCTCCGGTTCCGGTCGCTCCGGTTCCGGTCACACCGACGCCGCACGCTCGGGCGCGGGCCGCTCCGGCGAGCAGGCTGCCAGCCGCCCGCCGCGCTCGCGTACGCGCGTCAGCCCGACCACCAACCCGGAAGCCCCGGCCATCACCCCGGCCGCCGGCACGCACGACGGCGGCGGCGCCGAGCACCACGACGGCAACAGTGCCCCGCGTCGGCGCAGCCGCACGCGTCGCCACGCCCCGCAGGCCGGCACCGCCAGCTAAGCAGTCCACCCGCGAGTGCGCCCCCGCTCCGGCGGGGGCGTTTTCGTGTGCCGGCGCACGTTACGGCTCGCGGCTCACGGCTCGCGGCTCGCGGCTCGCGGCGCACGTTACGGCTCGTGGCGCACGTTCTACCGTGCGCCCGGTTCCATACCCTGCGCCACGAGTGCGGCGCGCCGGGTTTCGATACGCTCGACCACCGGGGCGGTGGTGCCCTCAGCCGTAGACGGGCGGCGAGCCCGTTCCCTGCTCGATGATGCGCTCGAGCACCTCGGGCGCCGTGGTGTTCTCGCCCAGCCGGTTCGGCTTGCCCTCACCGTGGTAGTCGCTGGATCCGGTGACGAAGAGCCCGTACTTCTCGGCCAGCGCGTGGAAGCGGGCCTTCGCCTCG
>DATISQ010000225.1:0-3887 GCA_035581905.1 Cryobacterium sp. | reverse complement strand
GTCGGCGATGCACAGCCCGCCGCGGGCGCGGATCTGGTCGTAGACGAGGGAGAGGTAGCCCTCCGGCGGCACCACGCCGCCGGCGTTGCCCAGCACGGGTTCGCTGATGAAGGCGGCCAGGTCGGCGCCCGGGCCGTTCGGGGCGTCCAGCAGCCGGGCCAGGTCGGCCGCGTAGTCCGCCGCCGCCCCGGCGCCGCGGTGCGTGCCGCGATACGCGTTCGGGACATCCGCAATGTGCACCCAGCCGGGCCGGGAGGCCGCGGCGTGCGGGTTGTCGAAGGCCGAGGTGGACACCGCGTCGGAGGCCATCGTCCAGCCGTGGTAGCCCTCCCGGAGGGCGACGACGTTGTCCCGGCCGGTGTGGATCCGGGCCAGGCGCAGCGCCAGGTCCACGGCCTCGCTGCCGCTGTTGACCAGCAGCACGGTGTCGAGCGACGGGTCCGGCGCTTTCGCCACGATCCGTTCGCAGAGGTCCGCCAGCGCCGAGTAGAGGAACCGGGAGTTCGTGTTGAGCAGCGCCAGCTGGTCGCTCACGGCCCGGCCGAACCGGGGGTGGCTGTGCCCGATCACGGACACGTTGTTGACCATATCGACGTAGGAGCGCCCCCGGGTGTCGATCAGCAGTTCCTGCCAGCCGCGTTCGATCTGCGGCGGCCGTTCGTAGTATTTCTCCTGCGCCGCGGCCATCACGGCGCCGCGCCGGGCCAGTTCGGCCGCCGGGTCGACGACGGATGCCTGCGGCACCAGCCCGAGCAACCGCGCCGGGTCCAGGGCCACGCTCGCCCACGCGGCGGCCAGGGAACCCCGGGTGAAGTGCGGGGGACGCAGCCCCGGGCGGGCCACCTCCTGCACGCTCTCCCGGGCGCCCGGCGTGCCTCCGCCCGGCGTGGCGACCCCCAGGTGATCCCCCGCGGCGACCGACATCCCCGGCGTGAGGCTCGACGCGATCCCGCCGATGCGCAGCTCGCCGGCGGCCAGGGTCAGAACCAGGCCGTCCTCGCCGACCTCGGCGACCACGGCGTGAGCGGGAGCGACGATCTCCGAACCGACCGCCAGGAAGACCTCGGTGAACAGGGCGAAGGTGTCCGGTTCCCGCCGTGAGAGCAGCCCGGTCCGGGTCAGCCGGAACTGGCCGTAGGGGGCGACGGCGGCGCTGCGACGGGCGAGGGCGGCGCGCGTCAGCTGCCGCTCGGCGTCCGGGTGCTGCCAGAGGCCGTCGGCGAGCGCCGGGCTGGTGACGGAGAAGTCGAGCATCTCGTAGTCCCCGCCCGCCAGCGCAGGGATCATCGGCACGGCTGCTTCGGACGCGTCCCCGGCCTCCTGGTTCCGGCCGAGCGCCTGCCGGATGGCCGCCTCCGCCTCCTCCCAGCCGATCGCGCCGGCCGCGGCGAACACCCGCCACTCCGCGTCCATCCGGTGCCGGGCGTAGTCGTTGTGCTCGTCGATCTGCACCTGTTGCTCGCCGCTGGCGACCAGCACCGCCCCGCGCAGCACGATCAGCGGCCAGAGCGCGACGATCTCGGCGTCGGTCAGGGGAACGACCTCGTCGAAGGCGACGATGGCCGCCAGGGCCGCCAGCGGGTTATCCGGAACGTGGTGCAGAACGGAGGCGGCGGTGACCGCCAGCTCCGCGACCAGCCACCCGGTGCCGAGGTCGCCGAAGTCGATCACTCCCTCGGGAATGTGGTGGCCGTTCGGCAGCACGGTGCAGATCACGTTGTCGTCGGTGATGTCCCCGTGGATCGTCTGCAGCCGTAGGGCGGGAGTGACGGTCGCCAGGCGCGCGGCGGCGCTGTCGGCGATGGCGGTCAGCTGCGCCCGGGTGTCTTCCGCCGGCACCCAGCGCACGAGCAGGTCGATCACGGCTTTCGCGTTGCGCAGGTCCCACTGCAGCGTGCGGTCGAGCCCATCCGCCGCGAAGTCACGCAGGTGCCGCGCCGTGGTGCCCGAGAGCCGGCCGAGCGCCCGGACCACCGGCGGGGCCAGGTAGCCCTGCGCCTCGAGCGAGGGACCCTCGAGGAAGGTCAGCAGCCGGACCGGGAGGAGGGCGGCATCCGTTGCCTGCCACTGCTGGCGGCTGCTGCCGTCCACTCCGCGCACCGGCTGCGGCACCCGCATGCCGCGCGCGGTCAGGAACTCCATCACGGCGTCCTGCGCGGCCAGCTCCGTGGCGTCGAAGGCGGGGTTGTCGACCTTGAGCACGTAGCGCGGCGCGTCGTCACCGGAGCGCGCGCTGATCAGGAAGTTGCGATCCTGCTGGCTGCCGAGTTCGCGGGCCGTGCCCTCGATGCCGAACAGCTGCGCCGCCATGGACTCGGCGTCCGCCGCCGTGATATCCGGGCGCACGAGCCCCGGGCCACTGAAGAAATCAAAACCAGGCACGTCGACGCTCCTCGCAGATGGTGCAGTGAATCCTGTCAGTTTGGCACCAGGGCCGCGCGTTCCGTGCGTCCAACGCTCAGTTCCCGCACAACTCGGAGCCTGGCAGGCAGGGATGACATCATCAAGAGAGACAGTGTGGTCGTCACAGCCCGGGACGCGAACGAACACCCGTGATTCCCGGGAACAAACAACGACCGAAAGCCGCCGCCGTGAACCACCCAGCAGAGCCCTCCGACATCCGTCTCATCGTCACGGACATGGACGGCACACTTCTCGACGACGACGGCAACGTGCCGGAGGCGTTCTGGCCTCTCCTCGGGGACCTCCACCGGGCCGGCATCCTGTTCGTGCCGGCCAGCGGGCGACAGTACCAGACCCTGCACGGCATCTTCGGCGAGCACGAAGGACTCATCTACATCGCGGAGAACGGCACCAACGTGGTGCAGGACGGCGTCAGCATCGACCTCGAACCCGTCGAGCCCGCGATCATCGCCCCCATCGTGGACTGGGTGCGCCGCACCGCGGCCGCGGGAGCCGACCTGGGGGTCGTCGTCTGCGGCGCCCGGAGCGCCTACATCGAGCGCAGCGATGAGTGGTTCGTCAGCCAGGTTCGCCGGTACTACGCAGCGGTCGAAGTCGTCACGGATGTGCACGCGGCCGCCCTCGACGACGTGGTGCTGAAACTGGCCATCTACGACCCGGCCCAGGCCGAGACGCGCAGCGGACCGGCGCTCCGCGGCCTCGATCTTCCGTCGGAGGTCGTGGTCTCGGGCGAGAACTGGGTCGACGTGATGCGCCAGGGAGCGAATAAGGGCCGGGCGCTGGAGCGGCTCCAGCTGCAGCTGGGAATCAGTCGGGCCCAGACGATGGCCTTCGGCGACACCCTCAACGACGCCGAGATGCTCGATGCCGCCGGGCACTCCTCCGCGATGGCCAACGGTCACCCGAGCATCCGGGCGCGCGCCGTGAACATCGCGCCGTCGAACTCGGAGGCCGGCGTGATCAGCAGCATCCACGCCGCCCTGCCCCACCTGACCAGCGAGCGGGTGCCCGCCCGGTAAGTCCCCGCCGGATGATCTGGTCACGGACCGCCGGATGATCTGGTCACGGACCGCCGGATGATATATGATCGCACGAAGCGATAATAGAACTGGGTGTTCGATTATCGAACACACAATGACAGAGACGTCCGTTCCACCCACGCAGAGCCCACAAAGAAGTGAGGAAGCCGTGCAGTTTCACCACCACGGATACGTGTCCACCGATCCCCGCATTCAGGACGCTGCGGGGGTCGGTCTGAATCGCCCCGACGAGATCCCCGAGAACGTCGACGTGCTCATCGTCGGAACGGGCCCGGCCGGCAGGATCACCGCCGCCCAGCTCTCCCAGTTCCCCGGCATCACGACCCGCATCGTGGAGCGCCGTGGCGAGCGTCTCGCGATCGGGCAGGCCGATGGCATCCAGGCCCGCAGCGTCGAGACCTTCCAGGCGTTCGGTTTCGCGGA
>DATISQ010000224.1:0-7660 GCA_035581905.1 Cryobacterium sp. | reverse complement strand
GTGAACTGGGGCAGGCCGATCCAGGCCGCCTCACCCACGCCGCTGAAGTCGACTTCGCCGGCCACCACGGCGGCCACATAGCCCACGATCACGCCGATGAAGATCGACAGCCGGCCGAGGATGCCGCGGAACAGCACGGTCGCGAGGATCACGGCGAGCAGGGTGATCAGCGCGGTGAGCGGCGCCAGCGCGAAGTTCGACTTCGCGACGGGCGCCAGGTTGAGGCCGATCAGGGCGACGATGGCCCCGGAGACCACCGGCGGCATCAGGGCATCGATCCAGCCGGTGCCGGTGAGCTGCACGATCACGCCGATCCCGGCCAGGAGCAGGCCGACGACGATGATGCCGAACAGGGCGCTGCCCATGCCGGCACTGGCGGTCGCGGCGGTGATCGGCGCGATGAAGGCGAACGAGGAACCGAGGTAGCTGGGCAGCTTGTTCTTGGTGATGACCAGGAACAGCAGGGTGCCGATACCCGAGAAGAGCAGCGTCGTGCTGGGCGGGAAGCCCGTCAGCAGCGGCACCAGGAACGTGGCGCCGAACATGGCGACGACGTGCTGGGTGCCGATCCCGATGGTCAGGGGCCAGCTCAGGCGCTCGCCGGGGCCGACGACATCCGTGGCTCCGACCGTTTTTCCGTCACCGTGCAGGGTCCAGGGCAAAGCCATGTGTTTCTCGTTTCCGTGTCGTACGTAATCTCGATGGTAGTGAACAAATAAGCTCGGACGGTGAGACCATCCGTTCGGCCTGCCCGCGCAGAACCCCTCTCGGTGCAGATTGAGACCGGTCTGCTGCGTGGAATCCGGGTGCGCGGGGTGCGCCAGTGGCGCGGGATTCCCTACGCGGCCGCCCCGGTGGGAGGGCTCCGATTCCGGGCCCCGCAGCCGGCGGCGCCCTGGCACGGCGAACGGGATGCGCGCTCTTTCGGCCTGGTCGCCACGCAGAGCCATCGCGGCCAGTTCATCGGCGCGAAACCCACGATCCCGCAGGGCGAGGACTGCCTGAACCTCAACGTGATCGCCCCCGACGACCCCATCGACCCACGGATGCTGCGGCCCGTCATGGTCTTCATCCACGGCGGCGCGTACAGCGTCGGGTCCTCCCGGGAGGTGCCCCGGCAGGGGGAGGGGCTCGTGCGCCGCGGCGGCGTCGTCTACGTCAGCTTCAACTACCGGCTGGGGGCGCTCGGCTACCTCGACTTCAGCCGCTACTCCACCGCGGAGCGGCCGTTCGAGAGCAACCTGGGGCTCCGCGACCAGGTGGCGGCGCTCGCCTGGGTGCGGCGCAACATCCGTTCGTTCGGCGGCGACCCGGACGCCGTCACCGTCTTCGGGGAATCGGCCGGAGCCAACGCCGTGACCACCCTGATGACCGTCCCGGCCGCCGCCGGTCTGTTCCAGCGGGCGATCGCGCAGAGCGCCCCGCCGAACGCCGTCTACCCCCAGGCCGTCACCGCCGAGTGGGCGGCGGACTTCGTGCGGCTGCTGGCCCGACGCACCGGGCAGGCCGACCCGACCGGCACGGCGGGCCCGCACACGGCGACGGATGCTGCGGCTCTGCTCCTGCGGGCCGACCCGGCGCACCTCTCCGAGGCCACCAGCGACCTGACCCGGCGCGCGCCGGACCGCTACCCCGGCACGATCCCGCTCTCGCCCGTGATCGACGGCGACGTCCTGCCCGAACGGCCGCTCGATGCGTTCCGCGACGGCCGCGCCCACCGGGTTCCCCTGATCATCGGCACCAACTCGCGGGAAGGCTCACTGTTCAGCGGGCGCATCGACATCCTCGCCACGACACCGGGGCGCATCCGGGCCGTGTTCGCGAACACCAAGAAGAAGGCACGGACCCGTCTCCGGGCTCAGTACCCCGGGATTCCCGCGCTGCGGCCCGCCCTCGATTTCGGCGGCGACTTCTCGTTCTGGTACCCGAGCGTGCGCGTCGGCGAACGGCACTCCCGGTACGCCCCGGTGCGCTTCTACCGCTTCGACGCCGCGCCGCGCCTGGTGCGCCTGATGGGGCTCGATGCCACGCACGGCCTCGAACTGTTCCCGCTGTTCGACCGGCTCGACGGCTGGTTCGGCCGCGGCATGACCGCGCTCGGCGGGCGCCGCGACTTCCAACGGATCGGCGCCCGGATGCAGGGCTGGTGGCTCAGCTTCGCGGCCCACGGGGTTCCGGATGCGGCCTGGCCGCTCTACGACGAGGCGGAGCGGCTGACCCTGGTCATCGACGCCGTGGACCGCGTCGAGTCCGACCCGCGCGGGGACCGCCGCCGGGCCTGGAACGCCTTCGTGCCGCACATCTGAGGCCGGCACACCGCTTCCGCACTCCGGCACCCTCCCCGCTCCGGGGTGCCGTCCCGGCCCGCTCGTGCTCCGCGCGGAATCGACCGGCACTCCGGGGCCGTAAACTGGAGAACTGAGATTTAGCTGAGTCGGACACCAGGAGCACCCCATTTCTGAAACAGAGACCCACACGTCATCCACGCCTGCCCCGAAACCGGATACCCCGGCCGGCACGCCCGACCCCGGGATCAAGGCCCGCCTTGATCGGTACTTCGAAATCACGCGGCGCGGTTCCACCTACGGCCGGGAGATCCGCGGCGGCCTGGTGACGTTCGTCACAATGGCCTACATCGTCATCCTCAACCCGCTCATCCTCGGTGGCTTCAGCGCCGACCAGGCCGCGGTCGATGTGGCCGGCGGATGGCTGCCCAACGGCCAGGTTGCCGCGGTCACCGCCCTCACCGCCGGCGTGATGACCATCCTGTTCGGTGCCATCGCCCGGCTGCCGTTCGGTTTCGCCGCCGGCCTCGGCATCAACTCCTTCCTGGCCGTGAGCGTCGTCGGCCAGGTGACCTGGCCTGAGGCCATGGGCCTCGTCGTCATCAACGGGCTCATCATCGTGCTGCTCGCCTCGACCGGCCTGCGCGAGCTGATCTTCAACGCCGTGCCGCGCCAGCTGAAAATCGCCATCACGGTCGGCATCGGCCTGTTCATCGCCTTCATCGGCCTGGTCGACTCCGGCTTCGTCCGCGCGAGCGGCGCCGCGTCGCCGCCCGTGCAGCTCGGCGAGAACGGCTCCGTCGTGAGCCTGCCGACCGCCGTGTTCGTGCTCGGCCTGATCATCCTCGGCATCCTGGTCGCCCGCAAGGTGAAGGCCGCCCTCCTGATCGGGATCGTCGCCACCACGCTGATCGCCGTGATCCTCGAGGCGATCTTCAAGGTCGGGCCCTCGTTCGGGCAGAACCCGGACGGCTGGAACCTGAATGCCCCGGTGCTGCCGACATCCATTGTCTCGCTGCCCGATCTGAGCCTCGTCGGCCAGGTCAGCTTCGGCGCCTTCGACCGGATCGGCATGCTGGCCGCGTCGATGCTCGTCTTCACGCTCGTCTTCACGAACTTCTTCGACGCCATGGGCACCATGACCGGCCTGGCCAACGAGGCCGGCGTGGCCGACAACAAGGGCAACTTCCCCCGCCTGAAATCCGCCCTGATCGTGGAGGGCGTCGGCGCCGTCGTCGGCGGGGCCAGCTCCGCCTCGTCGAACACGGTGTTCATCGAGTCCGGTGCCGGCATCGGCGAGGGTGCCCGAACGGGACTGGCCAACATCGTCACCGGGCTTCTGTTCCTCGCGGCCATGTTCTTCACCCCGCTCACCCAGATCGTGCCCCTCGAGGTGGCCGCCTCCGCCCTCGTGATCGTCGGCGCGATGATGGTGTCCCAGATCCGGTTCATCGACTTCTCGGAGTTCTCGATCGTGCTGCCGGTGTTCCTCACGATCATCGTGATGCCGCTGACCTACTCGATCGCCAACGGAATCGGCGCCGGCTTCATCACCTGGGTTCTGGTGCGTTCATTCTCGGGCAAGGCGCGCGAGATCAGCCCGCTGCTCTGGGTGGTCGCGGCCGGCTTCCTGGTCTTCTTCGTGCGCGGCCCGATCGAGGCGATGTTCGGCGCGTAACCGTGTGGCTGCCCCCGGCACGATCCGGGGGCTAACCCCATGGGCTCGACAACGGATGCTCCGTAGTGTCGATGGGAGAGCGGCATCCGTCGCTCCCCATCGAAACGGAGAACCACCCATGTCAACCATCGCTCCCGACCACGCGCCGGCCTACAGTGCCGAGCCCGTACCCGCGCGGAGCAGCACCCTGGCCGTGTCAAGCCTCGTCCTCGGACTCGTGTCGATCATCGCCGGCTGGACTTTCCTCGTGCCCATCGCCGGGCTGGTCGTCGGCATCCTCGCCCTCGGCCGGGAACCGGAGGCGCGCACCCTGGCCATCTGGGGCATCGTGCTCAACGCGGTGCTGCTGGCGGGCTCGCTGCTGCTCGTCCTGCTGGCCCTGGCCCTCGGGCTGCTGGCGCTGCCGTTCGCATTCCTGATCTGACCGCGCTCGGCGGCGCGCTCCTCCAGGAAGCCGCGCCGCAGTCCTCGCGGCTGCTGCGCGCGAGCGCTACTGTGACGCCATGAGCGTCTGGGAGCGGCGTTCCCGGAGCCGGCCGGGACGCGCGCAGGCCGATCACCCGGCCGACGGGGTGGCCGACGAGTCGGCGGGTGGGCCGGCGGATGTGATGGTCCTGCGTGACCGCGCCCTCGCCGACCGGAACTGGACGGTGCTGCCGGCCGGAAGCCGCGCCTTCTCGTTCTCGGCGCCGAGCGGGCAACTCGCCGCGTTCGAGCTGGGCGACGCGGCCGCCGCTCGAATCGTGCTGCTGCCCGGCGCGACCGGCTCCAAGGAAGACTTCGTGCTGCTGGCCCCGCTGCTGGCCGAGGCCGGCTACCTCGTGCAGAGCCACGACCTGGCCGGACAGTATCAGTCGAGCGCGGCCGGCCCCGGCGGCACCGTGCCCTGGGACTACGCCCTGTTCGTGGCCGACCTGATCGCGTTCCTCGAAGCGGGGTCCACTCCGGTGCACGTTCTCGGCTACTCGTTCGCCGGGATCGTCGCCGAGCTGGCCCTTGCCGAACGCCCCGAACTGTTCGCGAGCCTGGTGCTGCTGGGGGTGCCGCCGCAGCCCGGCCAGTCGTTCCGGCGGGTGCGCTGGATCGGCCCGCTGAGCCGGGTGCTCCCGCCGAGGCAGATCGCCGGGCTGGTGATTTGGGGCGTCCTGTCCAATCTGAACCGGGTGCCCCCGGGCCGGCTCACCCTCGTGCGGCTCCGGTTCGGCGTCACGGACCGGCGCAGCGTCGACGCGATCGTCGGGCTGATGATGCGGATGCCCGACCTGCGTTCCCTGCTCCGGCGCACGCCGATCCCCTGTCTCGTCGCTGTCGGCGACCGAGACGTCTGGCCCGTGGAACTGCATCGGGAGTTCGCCCGCCAGATCGGGGCCGACGTGCGGGTCTACCGCACCGGCCACAGCCCGTGCGAAACCACCCCGAACCAACTGGCGCGCGACATGCTCGCACTGTACCGGGTGGCCGGCTGACCCGGCCGGCGCAACGGGCCGGACCGACCCGGACCGACCGGGACCGGCACCCGTGCGTCCGGTCAGCGCCCGAGCTGAGAGCTCCGGGTGCGCTGGCCCCGCACCGCCCACCGGGTGGCTTGCCGGCGCAACGGGCTGCCGTCCTGCCAACCCTGCAGGAGGGTGCGGCCGCCCCACAGCACCCGGCGGGTGAAACCGCTCCAGGTGGAGAACGGCCGTCCGGAGATGGCCACCCGCAGGGTTCGGTCGTAGCGCACGCGCACCGACGGACTCAGGTTCAGGCTCAGGTCCAGGTCGTCGTGGATGTCGTCGCGGTCGCGGTGCACCCGGAGACGGGCCTCCAACCAGACGGACCGGCGCATGGCGAAGTTCGACCCGAAGACCGGGGGGTGGCCCAGCCAGAACGGCATCCAGAAGAAGTAGCCGCCGAGATAGAAGGTCCCGCCCAGCCAGGCCACGAGGGGGCTGCAGTCGTAGAAGTCGCCGGGCCCGGTGACCATGTCCGTCGCGGAGGACTCCGCCAGGGCGGACTCGATCCGCGCCAGCCAGTCCGCCGGCGGCACGGAGTCGGCGTCGAGACGGGCGATCACGTCACCGGATGCCGCGTCATACCCGGCCGCCGCCGCCGACCAGATGCCCCGCTGCGGCGCCCGCACGACCCGGGCTCCGCCGGAGAGCGCGACCTGCGCCGAGGCATCCGTGCTCGCGTTGTCGACGACGATCACCTCGTCGGGCGCCCGCTGCTGCCGGGCCAGAGCCTCGAGGCACTCCTTCAGGAAGGCAGCGTCGTTGTAACAGGGGATCACGACCGAGATCGTTGTCATGGCCGACTGCCTGCTTTCCGGCCCGCACCCGGCCGTCGTGTCGATCCTACGCGGGGCGGCCACGGTCAGATCGCCCGGCAGTGCGTGGTGAGGAAACCGATCTTGTCGATGGTGATCGTGACGGTCGAGCCGTCGTGCAGGAAAACCGGCGGCTTGCGGCTGTAGCCGGCGCCGCCCGGGCTGCCGGTGGAGATGAGCGTGCCCGGCAGCAGGGTCGAGGTGCTGGAGAGGTAGGAGATGATCTCGGCGACCGAGCGCACCATGTCGCCGCTCGAGGCATCCTGCAGGATGCGGCCGTCGACATGGGTGGTCAGCCTCAGGTCCTGCGGGTCGGCGATCTCGTCCGCCGTGATGACGACCGGCCCGGTGGGCGTGAAACCGTCGAAGGACTTGCAGCGCGACCACTGCGCCTCGGAGAACTGCAGGTCGCGGGCCGTGATGTCGTTGACGACGGTGTAGCCGAAGACGTGGTCGAGGGCGTCCGCCACCGAAACCTGGTGGGCGGCCGTGCCGATGATCACGCCGAGTTCGGCCTCGTAGTCGACCTGAGTGGTCAGGTCGGTCGGCCAGGTGATCGTGGACTCGTGCCCGGTGAGCGAGTTGGGCCAGAGCGAGAACACGGTCGCGGCCGTTTCGACGCGCAGTTTCAGCTCGGAGGAGTGGGCGGCGTAGTTGGCGCCGATCGCGATGATCTGCGGTGGACGCAGCACGGCCGACGAGTAGCGCAGCTCGGCGAGCGGGGTGAGCGTGGCTCCCTGCGCGGCGGCGTTCCGGCTCAGGGCGTACACCCGGTCGTACTCGTCGGTGCCCTTCTCGATCATGTCCTGCGGATCACGGGGGGCCTCGTCCATGATCTCGTCGAGGAAGAGTGCGGCCTCGTCGAAGACGGCGGCGAGACGCGGAGTGGATTGACCTTCAACTCTGAGGTGGGCGAATTTCACCTGTTCAGGCTATCTGCCCGGAGGGGTCGTGGTGTGCGGGGGCAGCCGCAGCGCCGGCCGCGCGCCACAGATGCATGCCGGCGTAGCTGCGCCACGGTGCCCAGGCGGCGCCGTGGCGGGCGAGTTGCCGGGCCTCCGGGGGCAGCCCGAGCCGCCCGGCACCCTGCCGCAGGGCCAGGTCGCTGGTCAGCAGGATGTCCGGGCTGCCCAGCACGCGCAGGGCCACGTAGCCGGCCGTCCACGGTCCGATCCCGGCCAGTGCGGTGAGGCGGGCCTCGAGATCCTCCCGGGTCTGGCCGTAGGAGAGCACCAGATCGCCGGTGCAGAGCGCCTCCGCCACGCGGATGATCGTGTCGATGCGCGCGGCCGGGCCGCGGAGCACGCCGCGCCCCTCGGCCGCGATGCGCTCGGCGGTGGGGAACAGCCGGGTGAGGGGCCCGGGGCCGGCGGCGCCGGTGCCAGTGCC